>JAHHMJ010000575.1 GCA_018678395.1 Gemmatimonadota bacterium
GGCGCTGGCGGCCCCGTTCGCCTGAGAGCTCTCGTTTCGGTCGTGCCCGGCGGAGACCTGCGCAGGCACCGTATCCTGTGCGTCGAGCCGCCGGGAGCGGTCGCACGACGGGTGGCTTTCCCGTTCCCGCCCGGCGAACTTCCGGGGGTCTGCGGGCCCCGTCTCGGGGGCCTTCGCATCCGTGTCCCGAAACGCCCGGAATCGAGATGAGTGAGACCCGCGTCGAGAAGGACTCCCTCGGCGAAGTGCACGTCCCCGCCACGGCGCTCTACGGCGCTCAGACCCAGCGGGCCGTAGAGAACTTCCCCATCAGCGGCCGGCGGTTCGGCCGGCGCTTCATCCAGGCCCTCGGCCTGGTCAAGAAAGCCGCCGCCGAACAGAACGCCGCGCTCGGGACCGTCGACCCGCCCATCGCGGCCGTGATCGCCGCGGCGGCCGACGAGGTGGCGCGCGGCCGGTGGGACGACGAGTTCGTGATCGACGTCTACCAGACCGGGTCGGGCACCTCGACCAACATGAACGCGAACGAGGTGATCGCGCACCGGGCGACCGAACTGCTCGACGACTCGGCATCGGTCCACCCGAACGACCACGTCAACTTCGGCCAGTCGTCGAACGACGTGATCCCCACGACCATGCACGTGTCGGCGCGGGTCGCGGTGGCCGAGGACCTCGTGCCCGCCCTGGGGCACCTCGCGGCGGCCCTCGACGAGAAGGCCGTGGCGTTCGACGACATCGTGAAGTCGGGCCGCACCCACCTCATGGATGCGACCCCGGTCCGCCTCGGACAGGAGTTCGGGGGCTACGCCCACCAGGTCCGCCGCGGGATCGACCGGGTGCGGGCCGCCTCTGAAGATCTGGCCGAACTGGCGCTCGGTGGGACGGCGACGGGCACCGGCATCAACACCCACCCCGACTTCGCCGCCGGGGCCATCGCGCGCATCGCCGAGGCGACCGGCCTCTCGTTCCGCGAGGCGGACAACCACTTCGAGGCCCAGGGCGCCAAGGATGCCGTGGTCCAGATGTCGGGAGCGCTCAACACCCTGGCGGTGAGCCTCATGAAGATCGCCGACGACATCCGCTGGCTGTCGTCGGGGCCGACTTCGGGTCTGCACGAGATCCGGCTCCCGGCGATCCAGCCGGGTTCGAGCATCATGCCCGGCAAGGTGAATCCGGTCATGAGTGAGGCGATGATGATGGTCGCGGCCCGGGTCATGGGGAACCACACGACCATCACCGTCGGCGGACAGCGCGGGAACTTCGAGCTGAACGTGATGATGCCGGTGATGGCACAGGCGCTCCTGGAGTCGATCCAGCTGCTGGCGGGCGCCGCTCAGGCCTTCACGGATCGCTGCGTCGTGGGGATCGAGGCCAACGAGGAGCGCTGCCGTGAACTGCTGGAGCGCAATCCCTCGATAGCGACGGCCCTCAACCCCTACATCGGCTACGATCGCGCTGCCAAGGTCGCCAAGCAGGCGGCCCGCGAGGGACGTTCGGTGCGGGCGGTCGTCGACGAGCAGGAGCTCCTGCCCGCCGATCAGGTCGAGGAGGCGCTCGACGTCCGGTCGATGACCGAGCCGGGCCTTCCCGGCTGACGAGGCGGGTCGGGAGCGCCCGACCTCGCTTCGCGGCGACGACCAGGGGGAACGAAAATGGGGGTGACCGCCAGGGCGGCCACCCCCTTCCTCGTGGCAGTGCGAACCGAGGACCCGCCCTCAGGCGGTCTTCAGATCCAGCGAGGGGACGGTCGCACGGGACTTCGCCGGCAACCCGCCGGTGGGAATGACCCGGGTCACGGCCCCCTGGATGAACAACGGATACTCCCGGTCTCCGTACTGGAGTACCTGGATCAGCTCCGGCTCGTCGCCCGAGGGCGGGAGCACGGGCTCGGTGATGGACCGCCACACGGCGTCCACCAGTGACATGCGCGCTTCCACCGAGTCGGCCCAGGTCGCCATACGGATGCGGCGACGGTGCCCCTCGGTCAGGGGCCGGACGACCCTGCGGTGCCCCGGGAAGCTGTGCGAAAGCAGGAAGGCGATCGCGCGATCTTCGGCCAGGGGTTCGGCCCGGTTTTCCCACACGCCGGGCGTTCGGACTCTGCGGGGATCCCGCAGGTCGATGAATCCATCCGATGCGATGCGTCCGAACTGGCGCATGGGGAACTCCTCGAAGCCGTGGCTCCTGTGGTCGGGGTGCGCGTTGGACCCTTCGTGGTTCACAAGAAGTGTGCCGCCGTCGCCGATGCCCGGAATGGCGCGGGGACTTGCGGAACCCGACGGGTCGCCCGGGGTCACCCGCCGGGAAAAGCATTCCTCCCCCCCGGCACTTTATTCCCGGCCATGACCTCCCGATCCGATACGTCAGTCCCCGATGAGCTCGGTGCGCACGTCTCCAGCCGGGGCGGGGTCGCCAACGCCCCGGGCCGCGCGTCGGACCTGAACGCGCGTGTCTTCCAGCTGTTCACCAAGCAGCCGAATCGGTGGGCCGAGCCGAAGGTCGACGCGGGAACGGCTGCGGCCTTCGCCGAGGCGCGCGAGCGTGCGGGGACCCGTTGGTGCGTGAGCCACGACTCCTACCTGATCAACCTCGCCTCGCCGGACAGCTCGCTCTGGGAGCGTTCCCTTCGTTCGTTCGAGTCCGAACTGGGCCGGTGTGCGGCTCTGGGAGTGGAGGCCGTGGTGACCCATCCGGGCAACGCGACCGACGGCGACCCGGCGCGGGGCATCGAGGCGAACGCAGTCGGGCTCACCCGGGCACTCGAGGCCGTGCCGGACGTGCGTGTGCTGCTCGAGCTCACCGCGGGGACCGGGACCAGCATCGGAGCCACGTTCGACAACCTCGCCGCCATCCGGAACGGCGTGCCGGCTGCGTTGCGGGATCGGGTCGGCGTGTGCGTCGACACCTGCCATGCCTACGCGGCCGGATACGATCTGGTCGACGACTACGAGGGCGTCTGGACGGCCTACGAGGCCGCACTCCCCCTCGCGACCCTCGAGCTCTTCCACCTGAACGACAGCCAGCACCCGCTCGGTGCCCGCCGTGATCGGCACGCGGGGATCGGTGAGGGGACGCTGGGCGAAGGCCCGTTCCGGCGGTTGATGACCGATCCCCGCTTTCGCCACGTGCCGAAGATCCTGGAGACCCCCAAGGGCGACGACGAGGTCAGCCTGGATCGCCGCAACCTGTCTCTGCTGCGCGGCTTCCGGTCCGAGGCCTGACCGGAGGCGGGCTCAGTCCCAGCGGTATCCGAAGTAGGCGATCTCACGCGCGAACACACGCTCGATCCGGCTGCGATCTTCCGCCGACAGGACCTCCTGATAGGGGCGCTTGTCCCGGCGAAATCCGTGTTTCGTCCGTGGGAGCTCGGGCGTTTCCCCGAGGTCGAGGCGCCGACCGAGCTCCTCCATCGAGGGGCCGAGGTTCTCGAAAAGGAAGACGTCGTCCACGACCGGCACCGAGTTCTCGGAGTACAGATCGAAACCGCGCATCCGGCCCATCTCACCCGAGGCGATGAACTCGCTCAGCGAGAGCGAGTCGTCGTCTCGATACCACCAGAAGTAGTAGGAGATGACCTTGTCCCACGGGTTCCGCTCGAAGGTGAACTTGTAGTAGCTGTCCCAGACCGCGGGGTCGATGTAGCGCTGGATGAACTGGGCGCTCGAGTGATTCCGGAACCGCAGCCTGCGGCGGTGCCGAAGTGCTCGCAGGTAGTCGAGTGCCGTGTACCGGGATAGCGGCACGTGGTAGTGCTGAGGACCCCGGTAGCCCAGATCGGTGCGGACGGCCTCGTCCTCCGGAACGATCGTGGTGATGACGTCGTCGGGGCCACAGTACCTGGACAGCGCGATCTCGATCGAGGTGCCGGCCGTCTTCTCGGTCTTGATGAAGATGAACCGGTGTGCGTGGGATATGATCATCGCTTCAGCCGGGGCAGGCCGAAGGGCCGGTCAGGAGTGTGTGCCACGCGCCTCTCCGCGGAGTGCCTCATGCGATCGCTCCGGAATCGGGGAAGCGATTCGTCGGCCGAAGAACTTCCCGGCCAGCGCGGCTCGTCGCAACCATCAACATCCGATGCGCTGCGTGGAGACCACGAAGTTGTCGAGGTAGCGTTCCTGGGCCACGGGAGAGCCGGAGTTCCAGTAGTTCTCCAGATAGACGGCGTTGAGACCGTACGCGCTGTAGGCACCCACCCAGTTCAGCCCCGTGCGCTCGGCCTCGAGGACGTCGTCGATCCAGAGCTGGAAGACGCCGTTCGTCTGTCCGGCGTCGTTGAGTCGGACGCGCGCCTCGACACAGTACCACGATCC
>JAHHMJ010000584.1 GCA_018678395.1 Gemmatimonadota bacterium
CGTCTACTCGAGGCGCTCCTGTACCAGGTCGGTACCACCGACTGGCTGACGCTCGTCGCCACGGCGTTCGGATTGTTGGCGATCGCCACGGTCGCGGCTGCCGTTCCTGCACTGCGCGCGGCCCGCAAAGACCCGGCGGAAGCGCTGATGGGCGAGTAGAACCGCCACGGGTTGCCGGAGCGCCCGCGGCACCCGCAATGCCGCAGCGCCCGCAGCGCCCGCAGCGCCTGCAGCACCCGCAATTACGCAGCACCCGCAGCGCCGGCGACGCTCGCAACGCCGGGAACACCGGCTCGGACGCCGCGCACTTGCGGCCGGGGCACGCCGCGCGCCACCGTCACCGGACCCGTCCGTCGCGCCACTCCACCCCGGGAGCCAGACCCCGCGCCCATGTCCGAACTCTCACCTCCCCGCCGGCACGCACCCGCGGGGCCACAGCCCCTCTCCGCGCTCGCCACCCTCGCCCGGGCCGGGTGGATCGCCCTCGCGCTGAGCGCATCGGCCGCCGTCGCCGCCCAGGAGCCCGCCGCCGCGATCCAGCCCGCTGCCGCGCAGGAGCCCGTCGCCACGCCCCAGCCCCTGCAGGAGTTCGGGGCACTCGCGATCGGGGTCTGGCAGGATGCCACCTCCTGGCACGTTCTGGAATGGACCCTCGGTGAGACCGCGATTCGATCGCGCAGCTACTCGGCCAGCCCCTCCGATTCGTCGCTGGTGTCCGAGGGGCTCTGGTTCTGGGACCCCTCCGAGGAGACGATCCGTGGCGTCGTCGTGGCTCAGGGCATGCCGATCGAGCTGTTCGAGTACCGCTCCGAGGTGCGGGGAGGACGAATCGTGCATGACCTCGAGGCGCACGGGCCGGCGGGCGGACGCTACATCGAGACCTGGATCTTCGAGGGCGACGGGTACCGGTGGACGCTCGAGCAGGAGGTGGAAGGAAGCCCCGCGCTGCTGATGGACGGGGCCTACCGACGCAGCGGGGGCATTCCCTGAATTCGGTGCCTCCAGGCTCGGTGGTGCCTCCAGCCTCGATGGTGCCGCCGAAGTCGATGCGTCCGCCCCGGACCGTGCCGCCCGACCGAGACGCAGCGGCAGCGCGCGCTACGTAGCGGTACGTATGTCCCGCAGGCAGGCCCTCGGCCCATCCTTGGGCGTGTACTCCTTCGTCTCTGGAGATGGGCATGACCTCGCTCGGAAGGACGGCGGTCGCCGGACTCGCCATCGCCACGATCGTCCCGTTGGTCGGGGCGCCGGCGTGCGCGGCCCAAACCGGCCTGCAGGTCGGCGGTGTGCCGGCGCTCAACTACGACGCCGACGAGGGATTCGGGTACGGCGTGGTCGCCGCCCTCTACCAATACGGGGACGGAGCGGTGCGGCCCTACCGGTGGAGTCTGCACCCGACGGTCTTTCTCACGACCGAGGGCCGCCGCGACTTCACCCTCTTCTTCGACGCGCCCGAGTTCCGCGGTCGGTGGCGACTCGACGCCTTCGTGGGCAGTCGGCAGCAGATCGCGACACCCTACTACGGCCTCGGCAACGCCAGCGAATTCGACGAGGCGGCCGTCACGGACGAAAACCCCCGCTACTTCCGCTTCGGCCGGACGCTGCGCTCGGCCCTCGTCAATGTGCAGCGCCCGCTGGGCGACACGCCGCTTCGCCTTCTGCTCGGTGCCGGCGCGATCCGTGGCACCTTCGAGCCGATCCCCGAGGGTGAGGGGGACAGCGACGGCGAGGGCGCCACGCTCGTGTCCGAGGAGATCGCCGCCGGCACCCTCGCCGGAATCGAAGGCTGGGCCACCTTCGCACGTGCGGGCCTCGTCTGGGACACACGAGACCGCGAGACGGGCCCGCGTTCGGGGACCTGGTCCGATCTTCTCATCCAGCGGGTCGACGAGACCCTCGGCGGCGTCGTGTCGTACACGCGCTGGACGCTGACCGACCGCCGCTACTTCAGCCTCGGACCGATCGTTTTCGCCAACCGGCTCCTGCTGCAGGGGACCGGTGAGGGCGTCCCGCTCTTCGACCTCCACCGTATCCAGACGTCGTTCCGCGACCAGGAGGGCCTGGGTGGCTCGCGCTCGGTGCGCGGCGTGCTCCGCAATCGCTATGCGGGTCGCGGCCTCTTCATCTGGAACGCCGAGGTTCGCTGGGAGGCGGCCGGCTTCGACCTCGTGGGTCGCGCATTCGACGTGGTGCTGTCCGCATTCGCGGACGCGGGACGGGTCTGGGACGAAGAGCCCCGCGTCGACGAACTGCTCGCCGATCTGCACCGCGGGTGGGGTGGGGGAGTCCGCCTCGTCATGGGCCGCGACTTCGTGATCGCTGTCGACGCAGGCACGGGCGCCGAAACCGGGCTGCAGCTCTATATCGGCCTCGGCTACCTCTACTGAGCGAGCTCGGAGATGACGAAGCACGCGGCGACCGGAACGGGGCCTGGATCCCGGTCGCAACCAACGGCGGCCCACGACGCCGCCTGGTTGGGCGTGCCGGTGGTGTCGTGGGCGCTGTACGACCTGGCGAACACGGTCTTCTCGATGAACATCACCACCCTCTATCTCCCGCAGTGGCTGCTGGAGGTCGGGGGCGGCGATGGCGTCTGGGGCTACGTAAACAGTTTCGCCGCCCTCCTTCTGCTTCTGACCGCGCCGGTCCTGGGCGCACTCTCGGATCAGGCTGGCCGCCGCCTGCCGTTCCTGCTCGTGTGCACCGCCGCCTGCGTCGGCCTGACCGCACTACTGGGGACGTGGGGAGTGGCCGCCACGCTCGGGCTGTACGTCGGCGCCAACTACTTCTTCAATGCGGGCCTGATCTTCTACGACGCCACGCTGCCGGTGGTCAGCACCCCCGAGAACCGCGGCCGCGTGGGGGGCTTCGGCATCGGCATCGGCTACCTCGGATCGTTCACGGGCGTCCTCACCGGAATCCTGCTCCTCGACTCGCTCGGCTACGTGGGCGTCTTCCGCGTGACCGCGTTGCTGTTCGCTCTCTTCGCCGTCCCGATCTTCATCTTCGTGCGGGAGCCCGCGGTCGGGAGGAGGCTGCGCCTCACCCTGGACCTGCCGCGGCGGGCCTTTCGACAGGCGCGCGACACCTTCGTCCACGTGCGCCGCTACCCGGGCCTCGCCCGATTTCTCGTCGGTCGGGTCTTTTACGCGGACGCGGCGAACACGGTGATCATCATGCTCGTCTTCTACCTGCGCGGTGATCTCGGAATGAGCACGGGGACGACCGACCTGCTCATGATGGTCGCGATCACGGGCGCGGTGGCCGGCGGTCTCCTCACCGGCCGCATCGTCGACCGCATCGGTCCCAAACGGACGCTCATGGGTGTCCTGGGCCTGTGGGTCGTGGGACTGTCCGCGGCCATCGCCGTCAGCGTTCTGGATCTTCCCGCCGCGCTCTTCTGGGCGATCGCGCCGCTGATCGGAGTCGCGCTGGGCGGTACGTGGACGGCGGATCGCCCCTGGATGCTGGAGCTCTCGCCGCCGGACCGGGTCGGCGAGTTCTACGGGCTGTACGGTCTCGTCGGACGGTTCGCCGCGGTTCTGGGGCCTGCGCTGTGGGCCCTCATCGCCGACACGCTCGGGTTCGGTCGCCCAGCGGCGCTGGCCAGCCTGATCGTGCTCATCGGGATTGCGGCGTGGATCCTCAGTGGCGTGCCCGATCGTCCCCGGGAGGCGGCCCTCTGAAGCGGCCGTCCGGAGCCTCGCCAGACAGGGGCCTTTTCCCCTCAACTCCGCCGGGCCCCCCGCCGATGCTTCAACGGCAGTGGAGGGCCCGTGCGCGCGGCATTGGTCCGGCCTCTCTCGCCCCACCGTACATTGACGGAGCTCCAGTCGCTCATCGACCCGGTCCGCGACCGGCGACCCAGACCCATCCTGCCACCCGGAACGCCCACGCGTCCCGTGACGTGGCACTGGTGGGGGGCTGCGGTCGCGTGCGTGGCACTCGTGGCGGCCAGTGCCGCCGTGGGGATCGACGCGCAGCGAACGCTGAACGAGGTGCCGGGCCTCCAGCAGGGGGTCGAGTTGCTGGACCTCGAGCGCGACGCCGGAGCTGCCGTCGGGCGGGTCGGGTTCGCCGCGATTCGCGCCGCGTACGACGATCCCCGCTTCCGAGATCTCCCCGAGGCCCGTGCCGGAGCGGCGGCCGAACTCCGCGACGTTCAGCAGCGCCTGAACGAGATCGAGCCGATGCCGGGGTGGGCGTCCACGATCGAGCGGCTCCAATCCACACTGGACGGCGGAATCCGTCGCATGGAGGCCCCCGACGCGCCGCCTGAAGGCCTCTGGGCGTGGCAGTGGTCCTTCACGACGGCCTTTTCGGGGATCTTCCCGGCCGACCTCACCGGTCGCTGGTCGCCGCTGCTCGAGTTCACGCTCGGGACGCAGTACGGAGTCTACCAGCCGGTCAGCCTGGCCGAACTCACCCTGGGTCGCTGGGCGCTCGACGGCGTTGCGGTCAGCCGCAACGAAGCGCTGGCCGCCTATCTCGAGAGCGAGGCCGCGGTTCTCGAGTCGCTCTCCGAGGAGCACGACGGCACATCGCCGCTCGATCCCGAGTTCGACCCGGGGCGTGCCGGCGAGTTGGACACGCGCTGGGGCCGTCGGATCGAGGTCCTGAGAGCGGCCCCTGAGATGGCCGAGCTCGAACGGGGCTTCTACTGGATGGTGGGGGCCTCGGACGACGATCCGTGGGTCGGGTCACCGGAGGCGCTCTTCGAGCATACCGAGGCCTCGCTGGCCCTCATGGAATCGGTGGGGGCAACGGTGCTGCGGGAGTCTGCCGGGAAGCTGGACGAGATCGCCTCCGGGGCTCGCCTGCGCCTGCGGGTGGCCTTGGTCGTCGGCATCGTCGTCGGCATGCTCGGGCTGGGTGTCCTCGGCTGGTGGATGCGCGCGCGCAACCGCCTCGAAGCGCACCTGCGGGTCGCCGCCGAGTACGATGCCCTCACCGGTGTCGAAAGCCGCTTCGCCCTGTACTTCCACGAGGAGTCGCGCCTCGCGCGCTCCTCGTCCCGGGGCGCCGCGCTGCTGCTGACCGACATGGACGACTTCAAGTCGATCAACGACCGCTGGGGTCACGCCGTCGGGGACGCCGCGCTGGTGAAGTTCGCCGAGGCCTGCCGCGCCGTGATCGGTCCCAAGGATCGCGTGGCGCGCATCGGCGGGGACGAGTTCGTCATCATGCTCCACGATCGCACCGCGCCCGCCAAGGAGGCGGCCGCGGTCGCGGAGCGGCTGCACGCGCTGCTCGCCGCGCCCATCGTCGTCGGCGAGGTGAGCGTTCACCTCCGGGCCACGGTCGGTATCGCCGTCGCCGAGGGGCCGGCGCACCTCGACGAGCTGCTGCTGCAGGCCGACACGGCCCTTCTCGACGCGAAGAAGAACCGCCGCAGCCGGCACGCGATCTTCAACCGCAACCACCGGCGCAACCTGATCCGGGAGATCGACGGGGCGCTGGCCGACGGCCACATCGAAGCCGTGTTCCAGCCCATCGTCCGCAGCGACACCCACGAGCTCTCCGGCGCCGAGCTGCTGGCGCGCTGGACGCGCGAAGACGGCAGTCAGGTCCCGTTGGCCAACCTCATCGAGGCGATGGTGTCGATGGGGGCCAGCGGCATATGGACCGAACGCATGCTCCTCGCGGCGGCCCGGGTGATCCCCTTCCTGCCGAACAAGAACGTGCGTTTCTGGTTGAACGTGGCGATGCCCGACCTGGTCGGACCGGGAGCGAGGGTGCTGATCGACACCGTCAGTGCCGGGCCCGTGCCGGCTCAGCGCCTCGGCATCGAAATCACCGAGCGCATTCCGCCTTCCGATCTGATCGAGGCGCGCTCCACGCTCATGTCGCTGAGGGCCACGGGCGTCGAGATCGCACTCGACGACGTGGGCTCGGACACCGTTCCCCTGCGGCACATGACCGATCTGCCGCTGGACCGGGTGAAGATCGACGGATCACTGGTACGCGATGCCGACACGTCGATGCAGAACCGGGCACTGCTCCGCGCGATCGTGAACGGCGCCGCGGATCTCGAGCTCGAAATCGTCGCGGAAGAGGTCGAGACGGATGGCGAGGCCGCGGTCCTCAAGTACCTCGGCGTCCAACATCTGCAGGGCTACCGGACGGGAGCTCCGGTGACCCTGGACACCTTCATCTCGGCGGCCCGTCGCGACCGCTCACCCGAGCCGGCCGAATCGAGCACCCACTGAGGCGAACCCTCAGAAGGGAAGGTCGTCTTCGACGTCGTCGGCCGCGGGCGGCTCCGGAAAGGACTCTCCCGCGAACGACGGGGGTCCCCCCTCGGCGGGCGCCTGAGACGTGTCACGATCCACCCGCCACGCCTTCACGTCGGTGTACCAGCGACCGTTGTACTCGCGACTCTGGATGTCGATGTGCGCCGTGAGGCGCTCACCTTCGCGGATGCCGAACTTGTCGATGTTGTCGCCCCACTGGACGATGCACACCTGCTTCGGGTACTCGCCCTCGGTCTCGAGAATGAACTCCTGCTTGCGCCAGAGTCCGTTGCGTCCCTGACCGGACTGCTCCTCGAGCATCTGCGTCACCGTACCGGTGATCGAAAGATCCATGATTCCCGCCGTTCCTCGCCGTGGCATCGCGTCGCTGGAGGTCCGTCGTCGCGCGCACGGGCGTCGAGCCGATGAAGCCTCCGGGGCATCCACGGTATCGCCCCGGAGGCTCCCGTCCAAGGGGTGCCTGGGACGGAAGGCCGTCGGAGCGCCCGCCCCGGGTCGTCGAGACGTCCCTCAGTGACAGCGACCGGAACCCTCGGCGGGACCCGAATCCTCGACCCCTGGATCGCCGATCACCCCGGTGAAGAGCAGGGTGCCGCTCAGGCGTTCGTGCAGCGCGAAGAAGAACGGCCGGTCGGCGATCAGCCCTGTGAACGACGTGGGGCCGATCCCCACCGTCGTGACGGCTGCGGCGCGCGTCCCGGCCTCATCCACCTCGATGAAGCTCTTCTGGCGAACGAAGTCGATGCACAGCCCGGCCCCGATCGGCGACAGGCGGGAGAAGTCGGCTTCGGAGCCGAAGGCGATGCCCATCCCCATGGCCTCGAGTACGGGATTCAGGAAGGCGTCGTGCGCCACGGTGAAGCGAGGCAGCCGCAGGAGGTCGAGCTCCTGTACGGTCAGCGCGGCCTTGAGTCCGGCCCAATCGGCGGCGTCCCACTCCGCCACCAGAGGGCGGACATCGTCCTGCCACGGCACCACCACGACCATCGCGTAGGCCCCGCCGCCGTACGGGATCTCGACCGCGGTCCACCCGTCGCCGGAGCCGAGGGGCAGTTCCACGCCCTCCTTCTGCATCATGTCGACGGCGACCGTCGATCCGTCCGCGCGCCGGAACTCCGCGGAGCGCGTATCGTCGGGATCGAACCGCTCGGTCCACGATGCGTCGAAGGCCACGGCGTTCATCAGCAGCAGGACCAGGTCGGGATCGAGTTCGTTCAGCACTCGCTCGATCATCCCGTTCGTCGCCTGATCGGCCCAGGCGTTGATGGCGTCGAGCGTGCTCGCGTCCGCGAAGTCGCGGGTCTCGACCGCGGCGTCGAAGGCTTCGCGCACGGTGTCGAAGAAGTCGGTGTGGAACGGAACGCCGTCATTGGCCCACACGGCGTTCCCGAGCCGCACGTCGACCTCGGGGTCGAGCGCGGTCAGGAGTTCGATCAGGCTCTGGTAGCCCGAGTTGATCTGCTCCTGCGTGAGTCCGTCGAAGC
>JAHHMJ010000386.1 GCA_018678395.1 Gemmatimonadota bacterium
GTTCTCGCGAGCGGCCCTCTTCGCCGTCCCCGCGCTTCTGGTCACCGGCGCCGCGGCCAACTGGACCCACGGGGGCGGGCTCGGCGCGTTGCTGCAGCCCGGTTGGGGGCGCGCCCTGGCCATCAAGATCCTGCTCGTGTCGGGAATGGCGGCGCTGGGCTTCTACAACTGGCGGGTCACGCTGCCCCGGCTGCAGCGCGGCGACCCCGACGTCGCCTTCGGCCGCGGCGCGCCCGCATGGGAGGCGCTGCTGGGGCTCGCGGTCCTCGGTGCCACCGCCGTTCTGGTCGCGCTGTCGCCCCCGTCGGGCGGCTGAAGCGGGCTCGCTTGCTCGGTCTCCTGCCCTCGCCTACCGTCGACGGCAATCTGCGCCGGCCCCTTCCCGTCTCGTGAGATGATCATGGTCCCCACCCTCTCGTCCCCGTTGAGGGCGAGCCTGACGTTCGCGGCGCTGCTCCTCGCCGCGGTCGCACCGACTTCCGCGCAGCAAGCGACCGGCGAACGGTTCGACGTGCTCATTCGCGACGGCCGGGTCATCGACGGGTCCGGCAATCCCTGGTTCCGCGCCGACGTCGGGATTCGTGACGGCCGCATCGCCGCCGTGGGACTCCTCTCCGACGCGACCGCGGCTCGCGTGATCGAGGCGGACGGCAAGATCGTGGCACCCGGCTTCATCGACATCCACTCGCACGCGGATGACGGCAGTGCCCGAGTCGGGGGCGCAACGATTCGGACCGACTCCCTTCGGCGCAAGGCGATGCCCAACATCGTCGGGCAGGGTGTGACCACCGTGGTGGTGAACCACGACGGGCGCTCCCCCTGGCCGATCGCCAGCCAGCGGGACGTGCTGCGACGCCAGGGACTCGGGGCCAACGTCGGTCTGATGGTCGGGCACGGAGAGGTGCGCCGACAGGTGATGGACGACGATTTCATGCGCCCGGCGACGGCCGACGAGGTCGAGCGCATGCAGGCCCTGGTGCGCCAGGCCCTCGAGGAGGGAGCGGTCGGCATGAGCGCCGGCCTCGAGTACGTACCGGGGCGGTGGAGTACGCTCGACGAGGTGGCGGCTCTGGCCGGTGAACTCGCCCCCTACGACGCGGTCTACATCAGTCACCAGCGCAGCGAGGGATCCGACCCGATGTGGTTCTGGCCCAGCCAGGACGAGCCGGGCGCACCGACCCTCCTCGACGCGATCTCCGAGACCATCGAGATCGGGCGGCGCTCGGGGGCGCGGGTGGTGGCGTCCCACATCAAGGCCAAGGGGGCGCACTACTGGGGATCGAGCCACGCCGCCATTCAGCAGATCGAGCGGGCCCGCGCAGAGGGCGTGCGGGTCTGGGCCGATCAGTACCCCTACCCGACCTCGGGATCGGACGGCAACACGGTCCTCATTCCGCGGTGGGCGCTGCAGGACGAGGCGGCGCAGAGCCGCGAGGACGCCCGACCGCCCGGCGACGTACTCGAGGCCCACCTGAACGACCCGGAGACCGCGGCCGCGATCCGCCGCGACATCACGCACGAGATCCGCCGTCGGGGCGGCGCCGAGCGCGTGGTGGTCTTCGAGTACCCGGACGAGACCCTGGTCGGTCTGTCGGTGGCCGAGATCGCCGCGCGGTGGGACGTCGACGCCGTCGACGCCGCCATCCGGCTCCAGTTGCGCGGCGATCGGGGTCGCAACGGCGGAGGGAGGATGCGCGGCTTCTCGATGTCGGAAGACGACGTCGAGACGTACGGCGCCCTGCCGTGGGTGGCGACCGCCTCGGACGGCGGCCTCGCCCACCCCGACGATCGCGGATCGGTACACCCGCGGTTCTACGGGACGTTTCCCCGTAAGATCGCCTACTACGCACGCGATCGGGGTGTGCTCACCGTCGAGGACGCGGTGCGCTCGATGACCTCGCTGCCGGCGGTGCTGATGGGATTCGACGACCGCGGCTCGATTCGCGAGGGGTACCGGGCCGACGTCGTCGTATTCGACCTGGATGAACTCGAGGACCGCACCACGTTCTTCGAGCCGCACGCCTACCCCAGCGGGATCGAGCACGTCCTCGTGAACGGAGAAGCCGTCGTCGAGAACGGGGAACTCACCTGGGCCCTGCCCGGAGCGGTTCTCACTCGGGGCCGCGCGATTCCCGCCTCGCAACCGGACGCCTAGCGCCGGCCTCGTACGGACGCCGCGCATCACTCAGGAGAATCGCATGGACATCCAATGGTCCGAAGTGGTCGCCTTCGTGGACAGGATTCTGGAGGCGAGCTTCACGGTCGGCGGCTCGGCCGTGACCGTGGCCGACCTCCTGGTGGTCATGGGCCTCCTCGTGGCGGCCTGGACCATCTCTCGGGTCCTGCGCCGAGGGATCGAGCGCCTGCTGCGCCGGCGGGGGGTCGACGACCAGGGTACGATCGCGGTGACCCTGCGCATCACCCATTACGCGGTGATGCTGCTCGGCTTCCTGACGGCGATCTCGCAGGTGGGGATCAACCTCTCGGCGCTGCTCGCGGCCGGGGCCGTCTTCGCCGTCGGGGTGGGGTTCGCACTCCAGGGGCTGGCCCAGAACTTCGTGTCCGGAGTCATCCTTTTGTTCGAGCGATCGATCACGCCCGGCGACATCGTCGAGGTCGACGGACACGTCGTGCGAGTGCTCCGGCTCGGCATCCGGACCACGCTGTGCCGGAACCGAAACGACGAAGAGCTCCTCGTGCCCAATTCGCACCTCGTCGACTCGACCGTGAAGAACTTCACGCTCCACGACAACTCCCAGCGGATCCGGGCGACGGTCGGCGTCTCGTACGAATCCGACCTGCGCGCGGTCGCCACATCCCTCGAAGCTGTGGCCGACGCGTTGAAGTGGCGCGTCCAGGACCGGGAACCGAGGGTCTTTCTCACCGAGTTCGGGTCGTCGTCGGTGAACTTCGAGATCAGCGTGTGGACGGACGATCCATGGCGCGCTCCCCAATTCCGGTCCGAGCTGATGACCGGTATCTGGTTCGCCCTCAAGGACGCCGGCGTCACGATCGCCTTCCCGCAGCTCGACGTGCATTTCGATGGTCCGGTCGAGGAGGCCTTCTCCCGGTTGCCGAGGGCATCCTGACGTGAAGGACGTCGTCCACGACCTCGAGCTCCTCTTCCGCTCGCGGCATGGCGTCGTCCACCTCGACACGGCCGAGGAGGAGCGCGCGCGCGGACTGCTCCATCATGTCGCGCACGAGCTCGGGGTTCCGTTCTTCACCTGGACCCGCTCCCGCGGCCTGGTGCGGGCCGGCCAGCCGGGCGGCGTCTACGGAACCGAGGATCCCCGGCAGGCGCTCGAGCACGTCGCGCAGGCGTCGATCGACGCGCTGTACCACTTCCAGGGCGTGTCGCGCGCCGGCCTCGACGATGATCTCGTGATGGCGCTCGTGCGCGACTGCGCCCGCGCTCTGGAGAACCGACGCGGCGCCCTCGTGGTGACCGGCGCGGACCTGAGCCTTCCCGAAGGCCTGCGTGGAGTCGTGACCCGATCCGCGCTTCCCGGTCCGACCGAGCAGGAACTGCGGACCCTGCTCGGCCAGGTGGTCCGGGACGTCTCGGAGCGTCGGCACGTGGAACTCGACATGGACCGCGAGGAGATCGCCCGGCTGCTGCGTCACCTCTCGGGCCTGACGCTGCTCGAGGCCGAGAAGACCCTCACCCGGGCGGTGGTGGAGGACGGCGTACTGAATGCCGACGATCTCGGGCTCGTGGCCGATGCGAAGCGTAGCCTGGTCGAACAGGGGGGGGTCCTGGAGTACACGCCGGTCGAAGCATCGCTCGCCGGCGTCGCCGACCTCGAAGGGTTCAAGTCGTGGCTCTCCCACCGCACGGCCGTGGTCCGCCACCCCGATCGAGCGCGCGCCGCCGGCCTGCCCTTTCCCCGCGGAGTGCTTCTGCTCGGAGTTCCGGGCTGCGGGAAGAGCCTGGCGGCGAAGGCGGTCGCGGCCGAATGGCACCTTCCCCTCCTGCGTCTGGACCCGTCCGGTCTATACAACAAGTACATCGGCGAGAGCGAGAAGAACTTCCGCCGGGCCATGGACACCGCCGAGCGGATGGCTCCCGTGATTCTCTGGATCGACGAGATCGAGAAGGCGTTCGCCACCGGAGGGTCGGAAGACGGGGGCGTGTCGCAGCGCGTGCTCGGCACCTTCCTGTCGTGGATGCAGGAGCGGCGCGGAGACGTCTTCGTGGTCGCCACCGCGAACGACGTTCAGCGCCTCCCCCCGGAGTTCCTGCGCAAGGGCCGCTTCGACGAGGTGTTCTTCGTGGATCTGCCGGACGCCGCGACCCGCGCCGAGATCCTGC
The DNA here is from genome assembly GCA_018678395.1 of Gemmatimonadota bacterium. Taxonomy (GTDB): domain Bacteria; phylum Gemmatimonadota; class Gemmatimonadetes; order Longimicrobiales; family Gaopeijiaceae; genus Gaopeijia. The sequence goes on from JAHHMJ010000386.1 coordinate 4,316, forward strand.
GCATCCATCTGGTCGACCGGGACGCCGACCCCGACGCGTTCCCACTCGCCGAGCTGGCGGCGGCGTGCGAGGGGTTCTCGGGGTCGGAGCTGGAGCAGGCGATCGTGTCGGTCCAGTACGCCGCCTTCGCCGAGGGCGGGGAGATCCACCCGGATCGGCTCTCCGAGGAACTCCGCCGCACCCGCCCCCTCTCGGTGACGATGGCGGAACCGATCTCGGCGCTGCGCCGGTGGGCCGAGGGGCGCACCGTCTCCGCCAACTGAGCGCTCGGGAACCGGCGCCACCCGGTGGGGGTTGGCGAGGCACTCGTCTCGAACTTCGACCGCCCGTGACCGGCGACGCCCCATGACTCCGAACGATCCCCCTCTGACCGACGTCATCGAGCAGGGCCTCGGGGACGCGATCTCCTACGACGCCTACTTCGAGCGCATGGCTCGTGCCGCCGCCGGTGAGGTGCTCTACGAGAAGGAATCGTGGAACTTCTTCACGCGGCTCAACCACCAGCGCATGAAGCGTCTGGGCCAGACGCTCGAGCTCGTCGACGAGGTGGTCGCAGCCGGCGCACGCATCCCGTGTGCCATGACCTGGCTCGTGCTCACCGAGGGCTGGTGCGGGGATGCCGCGCAGGTACTGCCGGCGCTCAACCTTCTCACGCAACGCTTCGAGAATCTGGAGATGGGCCTGCTCTTCCGGGATCGGCACCTGCCCCTCATGGACCGGTTCCTGACGAATGGGGGACGGTCGATCCCGAAGGTCCTCATGGTGGACCGTGAGACCCACGAGGTGCGCGGCGCGTGGGGACCCCGTCCCAGACCGGCCCAGGACCTCTTCGAGCTCTACCGCGACGGGGGATCGGGAATGGACAAGGACACCTACGAGAGGGAGTTGCAGAAGTGGTACCTACGGGACCGCGCGGAGCACATCCAGCGAGAGCTGCTCGACATGCTCACACGATGCGGCGAGGCGCCGTCGGAGCCCTCTGTGTCGCGCTGACACTCGTCACGGGCGCCTGCGACCGTCCTCCCACCCTACCCACCGCCGAGGCGATGGGTGTGTCGGACTTCGACGCCACACTGCCTCGGTGTCCCTCACCGGCGCCGTTGCACGTCTCGGTCGACACGCTGGCCCGGGGGCTCGAGGCGCCGTGGGATCTCGCCTTCCTGCCCGATGGCAGCGCCCTCCTGACCGAGCGACCGGGCCGCATTCGTCGCGTCGGGGCGGACGGCTCGGTCGACCCTGAACCGTGGGCCGAGATCGGTCCGCTCGCGGGCGACGAGGTGGGATTGATGGGGATCGACGTGGCCGAGGCCGCCGACGGTGCGTGGACCGTCTACGTCGCCGCCGCCATCGATCTGACGGGTCCGCCCGGACCGATGCGACGGGTACGCGGACTCGGGCGGCGGATGGCCCGGCTCTTCGATCGGTTCGCCGGCGCTCCCCGCCGCCTCGACGTGCTCGCCTTCCCGGCCCCCGAGGGGCCCGATCCGGCGCCGGCGCCGACTCGGATCGTCTCCGTCGTCCCGCTGGGCACGATCCACGGCGGGGGCGGACTCGCCGTGGGCCCCGACGGCCTGCTCTACCTCTCGAACGGAGACGGGATGGTCCCCCCCGAGGCGCAGGATCCCCGCTCGCCCCGGGGGACCGTTCTGCGCTACTCCCCGGCGGGCGACCCCGCCCCGCTGCGCCCCGAGGACCCGATCCCCGCCGTCCTCGAGGGGCTGCGCAACAGTCAGGCGTTCGCCTGGCACCCCGCTTCGGATCACATGCTGGTCCTCGATCACGGCCCCTCCGGGCTACCGGTGGACGGGGGCAGGGTCGGCAACGACGAACTGAACGTGGCCCATCTCGGCGACAACCTCGGGTGGCCGGTGGTCGCGGGGCTCAGCGAGGGCGGACCCTACCGGAGTCCGACCGTCGAGTGGACCTCGGCGATCGCCCCTGGAGGCCTCGCCGTAGCCCCCGATCCGCGGGCGGAAGGGGCGTGGGCAGCCTACGTCACGGGACTCCGGGACGGGGTCCTGCGGCGGCTTCCGCTCGACCCCTCGAATCTCTCCAGGATTCCCTGCGAGGAGCCGATTCTCGACCGTGGTTACGGGCGGCTCCGGTTGGTCGCTTCGGCGCCGGACGGGAGCCTCTGGGTCGGGACGAGCAATCGGGACGGACGAGGGGGCCCCCGTCCCGGCGACGACCTGCTGCTGCGCGTCCAGGTCGTGGCTTCGCCGGCCG
>JAHHMJ010000624.1 GCA_018678395.1 Gemmatimonadota bacterium
AAACACGAGCAGTCGCTCGAAAGGCACCGGCGCATCGCACTCGGTGCAGGTGCCGTAGCGCGATTCCTCCATGCGCTTCAGAGCCCCGACAATGAGGGCGAACTTCACCTGCTCGCGCTCCTGAAGGTTGCGCGTCAGCCCCTGGTTCTGGAGCGAGTCCATGCGGGAGAGTCGGCCCACCGCCGACTGATCCAGCTGGACCGGACGCATGGCCTCGTCGGTAACCCGCATGCTCCGCTCGAGCTTCTCCAGGTCGCGCTCCAGAACCGAGCGCAGCTCGACGAGTTGATCGGGGGCGAGATGCGTCACCCTCCCTCGAACGTGCCCTTCAGCACCCCACCCCGCGTCGACAGCAGCTCCCACGACCCGGACACCGAGTCCATCTCGTAGGTGCGGAAGCGGAATTCGACTTCGCGCTCCTCACCCGGCTGCAGGTAGCCCAGTTCGGCCGACGTGCCGCCGCGCTCCATCTCGACGCCCTCGTCGTCCAGGAAGCGCACCTGGCCGTCTTCACCGCCCACGCTCACGCCGTCGTCGAACGAGAGCACGACGCGGTCGGGGCGGACGATCTTCACCAGGTCGGCCTGACGCAGCGCGGTGGGCAGGCGCCCCGTGTTGCGCACGGTCAGGGTCAGCGCCCACTCGGTGTAGCCGTCCTCGGTGCCGACCTCGCGTACGGCGGCCTCATCGGCACCGAGTTCGGGCAGACTCTGGGCCATGTAGAGGTTGAAGAGCGCCTGATTGCGGGCCCAGCGCTCCAGCACCTCGGGCGGACCGTTCTGGCTGAAGAACTTCGGGTGCCAGCCCCCGATCTCGACCTCGCCGTATTCGGGGTGCATGAACGGCTCCCAGGCTTTGAACGGCATGGCGTAGTCGCGGCCCGCGGCCACGCTGTCCGACCAGATCAGGCGGTCGAGATCGTCGTCCTCGCCGTCGCCGTTCACGTCGCCGACCCGGCCCCCGTCCCACAGCTCGTCGCCGTACCAGATGGCGCCGAGGTAGAAGTAGCCGAAGTCGGGGCCGTGTCCGAAGAGGGGGCTGCCGCTCCGCTCCGGATTGTTGCGGGTCGAGTACGTGTAGTAGACGTCGCCCGCCCACGGGTAATCCGTGATGCTGAGTCCCACGCTGTCGAAGTGCTCGTAGAGAGCCAGGTCCTCGGGGTACATCCGCTCCTCGGAGCGCGAGGTCGACGGGGGCCGCAGGTGCATGGGCACGCGCGTGTCCATCGAATTCGCGACGGCGATGTTCGGGTTCTCGAGCGCGAACAGGACGACGGCCCGCGTCTCCGGCTCGGACAGCGGGAACGCGCCCGCGCCGTTCTGGGTCCAGCCGCGGCCGGTATGATCGCGACCGGGCATCGGCCGCCAGTTCTCGGGATAGTTGCGGTGCAGGTCGAGGCCACCCACGCCGTCCTCGTCCGTGCGCCCGTCGCCGTCGTCGTCGAGCCCCTCGCGGCTCATCGACCACTCCCCGTCCTCACCATCCTCCGCCCGGCGCATGAGACGGCCGGTGGGGTCGCGCTCGTCCAGCAACCAGTCCCCATCGTCGTCGCGCCACCGCGTCTGCAGAATGATCCCGTCGCCGTCGAGGTCGTTGGCCGGGTCCTCGTCGAAGAGCCCGTCGTTGTCGTTGTCGACGGGGCGCACGCTCGACCGGTTCGTCTGCGCCGAATGCAGGTAGAGGTTCGAGCCGTCGGGGTTGTTCTGCGGCCGCGCGTAGATCGTGGCCCGATCCAGCAGCGCCGTGATCTCGGGGTCGTCACCGTAGCCCTCGACGAGGTGCTGGATCAGCCACAACACCGACTCCGACGAGGTGATCTCACCGGAGTGCCGTCCACCCTCGAAGAACGCCGCCGGCTTCTCGGTGGGCGCACCGGTGTTCTTGTTGGTGAGCGTCACCTGCAGGATCGGTCGGCCCTCGAGACTCGTGCCCACCTGATACAGCTCGACGATGTCCGGGTAGCGATCGGCCCAGCGGTGCAGCCACTCGTACATGACGTCGACCGTGTGGTACCGGTCGAAGG
>JAHHMJ010000309.1 GCA_018678395.1 Gemmatimonadota bacterium
ACGGTGAGGTGACCGCTCGGCATGCCCGTGCCGACGAGCTGTCGGACGCGGATGTGCGGGCGGCGATCGCGGGTCTCACCGGCCCGCTGTCTCAGATGCCGCCGATCTACTCGGCCAAGAAGATCCGAGGCGAGGCCGCACATCGCCGGGTACGACGGGGCGAGACGGTCGCACTCGACCCGGTGAGCGTCGAGGTGCGGGAGTTCCAGCTCCTCGAGCGCGAGGGGCCGCGCCTCCGCCTGGAGGTCGCGTGCTCGTCCGGAACCTACATCCGGGCTCTCGCGCGGGATCTCGGTCGTGCACTTGGCGTCGGTGCTCATCTCACGGCCCTGCGTCGGACGGAAGTCGGTGCGTTCACCGTCACCGAGGCCGTGTCGCTCGACCAGCTCGATGCGGCCGAGGGGCTGCCGTGGATCCGTCCGGCGGACGCCCTCCTTCGGGCGGGCATGCCCCACGTCCCGATGCCCGAGTCGGCCCGATCCCTCCTCGCGCAGGGGCGGACGGTCGACTGTGGCGAGCGCGACGAAGAAGGGATGGTCGCCGGCGTGTGCGACGGCGAGCTGATGGCGATCGGCGAGATGGCGGAGGGCACGTTCCAGCCCCGCCGCGTCTTCGTCGCGTCGTGAGGTCGGTGAGATGACGGCTGGCCAGGCGCTCGATCCGGATCTGCCCCGCGGCATCCCCGACGGCGACGGCACGATCGTCACCGTCGGCACCTTCGACGGTGTGCACCGCGGTCACTGGGCGGTGCTGCAGGAGATCCGGGAACGCGCCGCGCTCCGCGGGCTGCGTGCCGTTCTCGTCACCTTCCACCCGCACCCACTCCGGGTCGTTCGGCCCGATTCGGCACCGCCGCTTCTCACGACGCCCATCGAGAAGAAGGAGATCCTGGCCGAGAGCGGCCTGGACTACGCCGTCTTCCTGCGCTTCACGGTCGCCCTCTCACGCTACACTCCGGAGCGGTTCGTCGATGACGTGCTCATCGGGCGGCTCGGGGTGCGGGAACTGGTCATTGGCTTCGATCACGGGTTCGGTCGGGGGCGGTCCGGGGACGCCGGCACTCTGCGGCGCATCGGAGCCGACCGGGGATTCGACGTCGACGTCGTGCCCCCGGTCCACGCGGGCGAAGGGGCCATCTCGTCGACGCGAATCCGGCGGGCCATCGCCCGGGGCGATCTGGCCGATGCCGCCGCCGGCCTGGGGCGGCACTACGGGATGCGGGCCGTCGTGATCCGCGGGGACGGCCGAGGGCGCTCCATCGGATTTCCGACCGCCAACCTCGGGGGCCTGCCGCCCGACAAGGCGCTCCCACCGGCGGGCGTGTACGCCGTGAGGGGCTCGGTTCGGACCGGGACCTTCGACGGGGCGTTGCACCTCGGTCCGCGCCCGACGTTCCCCGGCGCCGTGCCCTCCGTCGAACTCCACCTGCTTGACTTCGACGGCAATCTGTACGGCGAGGAAGTTCGGGTCGATTTCGTGGACCGACTCCGCGACGTGCGGCCGTTCGAGTCGGTCGAAGCGCTCGTGCAGCAGTTGCACCGGGACGTCGCGAGAGCGCGCGAGATCCTGCGACGGGAGTGAGGCCGTTGCATCGGGTCCACCCCCGTGCGAAGGCGCGGCCTCGACCAGGGGTGGTGGCGAATCCCCGATACCGCTAACATTTCAGGCTGACTCAGCCAGGGATCAACCGATCCTCAGCTTCCCTTGCAGCGCAGACTCCTGCGGAGGCCGATTACACATGGGCATCGATCGTACCGCCATCATCGAGAAGTACCAGCTCCACGACGGAGACGTCGGAAGTGCACCCGTCCAGATCGCGCTGCTTACGGCGCGCATCAATCATCTGCGGAGCCACTTCGACGCCAACAAGCACGACCACCACAGCCGTCAGGGTCTGCTCAAGATGGTGGGTCGCCGTCGCCGACTGCTGGAGTACCTCAAGCGTCGCGATCTCGATCGGTATCGCTCGTTGATCGCCGATCTCGGCCTTCGACACTGAGTCGGACTCGCGACCGCGGCGGCGTTCCTCCGGGATCGCCGCCGTGCTCGCGTCTGTCGGTCGGTCCGGGAGGACTGTCCGGATTTCGCGCCCACGGCGCGCAGTCTCGGTCTCCCCGTATCGTCCGACGACACCAGGGGCCAGTCGAATGGAGGTGGGAACGTCCCACCCGTGAGGTCCCGAGCCCGAGTGCGGCGTCTGCCGCCCGGGTCATTGCAACGCGGCGCATCGGGCGCCGCCAGACGATACGGAAGAACGCATGATCAAGCGCATCGAGCGCCAGTTCGCAGGACGCCCCCTCATTCTCGAGATCGGCCGCATGGCCAAGCTCGCAGGGGGCTCGTGTCTCGTGCAGTACGGCGAGACGGTCGTGCTGTGCACGGCCACGGCTCAAAACAAGCCGACGCACCTCCCCTTCTTCCCGCTCACGATCGAGTACCGGGAGAAGTCCTATGCCGCCGGGAAGATCCCGGGTGGGTTCTTCAAGCGTGAGGGGCGCCCGGGCGAGAAAGAGGTTCTCGCAGCGCGCCTCACCGACCGCCCGCTGCGGCCGCTGTTCCCGAAGGGGTACATGCACGAGACGCAGGTGGTGGCCAGCATCCTGAGCGCCGACCAGGAGAACGACGCCGACGTCCTCGCCCTGCTGGGTGGGAGCGTCGCGCTCAACATGTCGAACATCCCGTTCAACACGTTGGTCGCGTCGGTTCGGGTCGGACGGATTCAGGGCACGTGGGTGTGGAACCCGACCTTCCAGCAGCTCCAGTACTCCGACGTCGACATGGTCGTCGCCGGGTCGGACGATGCGATCCTGATGGTCGAGGGCGGCGCCATCGAGGTGCCCGAGGCCGACATGCTCGAGGGCATCGCCTTCGCGCACGAGGGCATCAAGCAGCTCATCGACGTCCAGCGCGAGCTGCTCGAGGGCCACACCGTGCCCGACATGGAGTGGTCGTCGCAGCTCCCCGACGCCGACCTGAAGGCGCACGTCGAGGAGATCGCTTCCGCACGGGTCGTCGAGGCGCTGAACCTCTCCGACAAGCAGGAGCGCCAGCAGGCCATGGCGGCCGTGAAGGAGGATGTCATCGGGCGCCTCCGGGCCGATGACGCCGACTGGAGCGAGCACGAGGGTGATGTCGGTGACATCCTGCGCGCCATCGAGAAGCGCACCATGCGCGAGCAGATCCTCTCGAAGGGCGAGCGCGCCGACGGCCGTGACCTCGACACGATCCGCCCGATCTCGTGCGAGGTGGGCATTCTGCCGCGCACGCACGGTTCGGCGCTCTTCACGCGGGGTCAGACGCAGGCGCTCGCGGTCACGACGCTGGGCACCTCGCGTGACGAGCAGCGCATCGACTCGATCGACACCCGCGAGGAGGTCACGAAGTCGTTCATGCTGCACTACAACTTCCCGCCGTTCTCGGTGGGTGAGGCGCGGCCGTTCCGCGGGACGTCGCGGCGTGAGCAGGGCCACGGCAACCTGGCGGAGCGGGCCATCCAGCCGCTCCTTCCGGCGTACGACGACTTTCCGTACACGATTCGCATCGTCTCCGACGTTCTCGAGTCGAACGGTTCGTCGTCGATGGCGTCGGTGTGTGGCGCGTCGCTCGCGCTCATGGACGCCGGCGTGCCGATCAAGTCGGCCTGTGCCGGTGTCGCGATGGGTCTGATCAAGGAAGACGATCGCGTCGCCGTCCTGACGGACATCCTCGGACTCGAGGACGCCCTGGGCGACATGGATTTCAAGGTCGCCGGGACGCGCGAAGGCGTCACCTCGATCCAGATGGACATCAAGATCGCCGGGCTGACCACCGAGATCATGCGGGAAGCGCTGGAGCGCGCTCACAAGGGCCGCATGCACATCCTGGATCTCATGGATCAGGCGCTGGCCGACCCGCGCGAGGACATCTCGCAGTGGGCGCCGCGGATTACCACGATCCAGATCAACCCGTCCAAGATCGGTGAGATCATCGGGCCGAAGGGCAAGACGATCCGCGCGATCCAGGACGAGTCGGGTGCGACCATCGAGGTCGACGATTCCGGTCTCGTGAAGATCGCCGCGGTCAGCGGCGAGGGTGCCGCGCGTGCCCGCGAGATGGTCGAGGCGATCGTGAAGGATCCCGAGGTCGGCCGCATCTACGAGGGCCCGGTCAAGAACACGACCACCTTCGGGGCGTTCGTCGAGATCATGCCGGGAACGGAAGGGCTCTGCCACATCTCCGAGCTCGAAGACCGGCGTGTGGAGAAGACGGAGGATGTCGTCAAGAAAGGAGACATCG
>JAHHMJ010000308.1 GCA_018678395.1 Gemmatimonadota bacterium
GACCAGTACACGACGACCCACGCGCTCAACGTCGCGGTGCTGGCGATGGGCCTCGCCGAAGAGATCGGTCTCGAGCGGTCTCGCGTACGAGCGATCGGGACGGCCGGTCTGCTGCACGACCTGGGCAAGGTGCGCATCCCCAGGGACGTCCTGAACAAACCGGGGCTCCTGACCGACTCCGAACGGACCCTGATCCAGTCGCACACCGTCGAGGGCGCCCGCGTCATCCTCGAACACGACGCCGACCTCGACCTGGCCGCGATCGTCGCCTACGAGCACCACCGGCGCACGGACGACGGTGGCTATCCCCACTTCCACACCCCGCGCCGCTGCCACGACGCGAGCGATCTGGTCCACGTCTGCGACGTCTACGATGCGCTGCGTACCCACCGGCCCTATCGCGAGGCCTGGGAGCATCGCCGGGTGATGGACTACATCGCCGAAGCGAGCGGGACGGAGTTCGATCCCGCGATGGTCATGGCGTTCTCCGCGATGATGGACCGCTCGGTCCGGCTCGACGGCACCTTCGGCGCCGAGAACGACCCCGGCTCGTCCTAGCGCCCGGCGTCGCTGAAGCGTTCGAGTCGGGCGACGGCGTCGTGCAGGGTCTCCAGGCGCTTGCAGAAGGCGAAGCGCACGAGGTGGCGCCCGAGCTCGGGGCGGGAGAAGAAGCTCGAGCCCGGAACCGGGGCGACGCCGGCATCTCGCGTGAGTCGGCGACTGAAGGCCACGTCGTCCTCACCCCGCGTGAGCGCGCCGATGTCGGCCATGACGTAGTAGGCTCCCTCCGGCGTGCGGCAGCGGAACCCCGCCGCCCGCAGGCCGGGAACCAGGACGTCTCGGCGCGCCCGGTACTCCGTCTTCAGACCGGCGTAGTAGTCGTGACCCAGCGTTTCGAGTGCAACGGCGACCGCGTCCTGCAGCGGTGCCGGCGCACCCACGGTGAGGAAGTCGTGAACCTTCCGGACCGCATCGGTGATGTCGGGCGGCGCGACGACGGTGCCCACGCGCCATCCCGTCACGGCGAAGGTCTTCGATGCCCCGCTGACCGTGATGGTCCGCTCCCGCATGCCGTCGAGGGTGGCGAGCGGAACGTGTCTGCCGTCGTATGTGATGTACTCGTAGATCTCGTCGGTGATGGCCAGCAGGCCGTGCTTCATGCAGAGCCGGGCGACGGCTTCCATTTCGTCGGCCCCGAAGACCCTTCCGCTGGGGTTGTTCGGCGAGTTGAGCACGATCGCTCGCGTCCGCGGCGACACCCGGTGGGCGAAGGCGTCGATGTCCAGCCGCAGGTCGGGTCCGTGGAGAGGGACGAACACGGGGTTCGCACCGGCGATTACCGCATCCGGACCGTAGTTCTCGTAGAACGGCTCGGGTATCAGGACCTCGTCACCGGGATCGAGCACGGCCAGAAAGACCGCGGCCATCGCCTCCGTGGCCCCGCAGGTCACCACGATCTCGCGCTCGGGATCCACGGTCATCCCGTAGGCCGCCTCGTACCGCGCGGCGAGAGCCCGCCGCAGCCGGGGAGTGCCCCACGTGATGGCGTACTGGTTCTGGTCGGCGACTATGGCCTTGCAGGCGGCCTCCTTCAGCAGGTCGGGCGTCGGGAAGTCCGGGAAGCCCTGGGCGAGGTTCACCGCGTCGTGACGGCGGGCCACCCGGGTCATTTCACGGATCACGGATTCGCCGAAGCGAGCGGCACGCTGCGAAGTGCGAGACGAGGTCATGGCGGTCGGTCCGAGGAGTGGATGCGGCAGTCTGGACCCGCTGCGATGCGGGGGCAAGGATTCGCGGCTGTGGCCCCCGGCCCCGGGTCCTCCGTACCTTGACCCCATGTCGTCGTCGAACCCCCGGCCCCGTGGGCCGCGATCGTTCCTGGTGTGGACCGCCCTCCTGCTCGGGTCCGCTGTGCTCCCCGGCGAGGCCGCGGGGCAGGCGAGCCTCGTGGTCGAGTCGCGGGCGGGCGTTTCGATTCCGTCCGGGGGATTCTCGGAGGGGCCCGGTGGCGGACGCCTCGCCGCAGGGCCGACCGTGGGCATCCAGTTCGGGGTCCTGCGTGGGAGGCGTACGTACGTGACGCTCGGGTTCGCGCAGGTCAGGACGGATTGCTCGCGCGATGGCTGCCGGTCCCGGTGGGTCTCGACCCAGTGGAACGGCGGGGTTCGGGTCGAGCTCGGCGACGGCGGCGCGGTGCCCTGGGTCCGGGCAGGCATCGTCTCACCGACCGTCGAGAACGTCGCCCTGCGCCCGGCGGCCGACGACCCGATCCGAGACGGGACCTCCGACCGCGGTTGGGGCGGCGAAATCGGTGCGGGCATGCGGTTTCCCTTGAGCGAGCGCCTCTCCCTCAGTCCCGGAGCCCGTTGGGTCGCCGTGGATGTGGGTCGGGCGGGGGAGGACGACCTGCAGATGCGTTACTGGGTCGCGGACGTCGGTATCGTGGTGGCCTTCTGATGGGGCTCTGGCGTGGGTTCGCTCTGGGCCTCTGTCTGATCGTGGGCACCGTGGATACCGCGGTGGCCGAGGTGGTCCGGGTCGTGATCGATCGTCGCACGGTCTTCCTCGAGGGCCGGGTGTTCGGGACCGCGGGTGCCTACGAGCTGCTCGAGGGTCGGGTCTTCTTCGCCTTCGATCCGGACGAGCCTGCCAATGGGCGCATCGCCGACATCCATCTGGCGCCGGTCGGTGAAGACGGGCGGGTCGAGTTGTGGACCGGGTTCACGGTGCTCCAGCCGCTCGACCCCCAGCAGCGCCGAGGCATTGCCTGGGTCGACCTCGGAGAAGGGGGACTCGGGGCCACTGCGGCCCTGATCCAGGGCGGCGCACCCGATGGCACCGTCTTCACGGATCCCGCCGAGCTGGGAGATCCCCTCCTGCTCCGGCAGGGCGTGACCTGGATCCAGCTGGGCTGGGAAGCCGCCTTCACGGACCGACCGGGGCGCCTGACTCTCGCCCTGCCGACCGCACTGGAGGCCGACGGTTCGCCCGTGATGGGGTGGGTACGGCTCGACTGGCTCGTCGACGAGGACGACGCGCCGCTGTCGCTGGCCGATCCGTCCCGCCCCTTCAACCCGGTGGTGGTCCCGGAGGCGCCCGTGCACATCCTGACCGTCCGGGATGGGCCCGACGCCGCACGGGACACCATTCCCGTCGACGAGTGGTCGTTCGTGCTCGCCGAGGACGGTCCGTACGCGGGCACGCCCGTCGCTCTGGATGTCGACGGAGGCACGGAGGCCGGCCGCATCTACGAGTTGGTGTACCGTGCGCGCGATCCCCGCATCGTGGGGCTCGGGCTCGCCGTGGTGCGGGACGTGATGTCGTACGCCCGCTACGATCTCGACAGCGCCTTTCCCACGGGCTCCGGCGTCGCCTTCGGTGCCGGCGCGGGCGGGCGCTTCCTGCGCCAGTTCCTCTACGAGGGCTTCAACGTCGACGAAGGGGGACGCCCGGTGTTCGACGCGGTGTGGGTGCATGGCGCAGGCGCCGGCCGCGGACAGTTCAACGCGCGCTTCGCCCAGCCGGGGAGAGTCCCCTCCCGCGGCACCGATCACGGACATCCGGTGGACCTCTTCCCGTTCACCACGTCCCTGCAGTTCGATCCCGTGAGCGGTCGGAGTCTGGGGCTCCTGCCCGGCGTCGACGAAGTCGGTCGGCCCCGGACCTTCGCGACCCATCGGGGCCACGACTTCTGGGCTCGAGGGGCCGCGCTGACGCACACGTCGGTCGACGGCCTCCGAGACGTCGTGCCCGAAGGCCCCGACCGGGCGTACCACCTGGCTTCGACGCTGGCGGGGTCGAGCGCGATGGGCGTCCCGGGCCCCGACCCGCGGTGGACGCTCCGGGCTCTGGCAGTCGCGATGCTCGACTGGGTGGACGGCGACACGCCTCCACCGCCGTCCCGAGTCCCCACCATCGGCGAGGGCACGCTCGTGCCGTCGGGAGGTGTAGCATACCCCGCGGCCGAATCGATCCCGTCGGCCCCGACGCCCCACCTCGTCAGCCGCGTGGATCACGGCAACCGGTTCGACACCGACCGGGTGATCGACCGGGAGCCACCCGAGCTCGGCCCGGCATTCCCCACAGGCGTCCCGCAGGTCGACGGACTGGGCAACGAGCTGGGTGGCGTCCGCGGCCTCGAGATCAGGGTCCCGGTCGCCACCTACCTTCCGTGGGCCGTGGTAGAGGACGGGAGCCCCTTCCGGGACGGTGACCCGGCGGTCGTCCCCCTGCCTCTCACAAACGCGGAAGCGGGCCTTCGTGGCGACACCCGACCCAGCCTCCAGTACCTGTACGGCAGCGAGGCGGCCTTCCTCGCCCGGGTGCGCGCGGCTGCGGAGGCCCTGGTCGCGGAGGGCTTCCTGCTCGAAGAGGACCGGGAGGCCGCCATCGCACAGGCGCGCGAGCGCTGGCTCGCCGTGGTCGAAGG
>JAHHMJ010000676.1 GCA_018678395.1 Gemmatimonadota bacterium
GCGTCGGGGTGCTCACGGGGGCCGTCGTCTGGGCCGGCACGGTCTTTCTGGCCTGGGCGCTGGCGCGTGAATTGGCTCCGGAGCGAGAGGGCCTCGCGTTCGTGGCGATGGCCCTGGCCGGGATCGCTCTCCCGCTGACCCCCACCCAGACGCTGCTCCCAGCCGGCGTTCTTCTTCTGTCCGCCCGCCTGATCGCGCGCACGGTGGGTCCCCCGCTCCGCACCGTGGATGCGGCGGTCGTCGCCGGAATCGCCCTGTGGGCCGCAGCCACGCCCACGGGCTGGACCGCCACCCTGGCGGCGGCCGTCGCCTTCGCGCTCGACCGCCGCGGGGCCGAACCGGGCCCCAGGCGCCACGCATACCTGGCGCTCCTTCTGGCGGCGGCGGCCGCGGCGTCGGCTCTGCTCCAGGGTGATCGCGTTCCCCCCGCCACGCTCCCGGTGACCGCGCTCGGCATCCTCGGCTTGATCGCGTACGCCGGTGCCGTCGTCCGTACCCGCACCGTGGACGCGCTCGCCGACCAGACCGGGCTGCCCCTGGACGCCTCCCGGGTGCGGAGGGCGATGCTACTGCCGCTGGTGGTGCTGGCACCCTCACTTGGGGGCCTGGCCGCCTCGCCCGACGCCTTCGCCGCCGTATGGGCACCCGTGCTCGCGATCGCGGCTCTCGGTTCGACCCGGGCCGCGCGCTCCTGAGCGTTCCCGGGTCGGGCCGCTCGACCCCCTCGATCATCGAACGAATCCCCGACACCTCTCGGGCGCCGGGGATTCGGTCGATCTGATCACCGGCGCGTCGCCGGGGGGGAAAGTCGGCCCGTCAGGCCTCCGCTTTCATCGCCGGAGCCTTGGTGATCTTGCCCGCCGAGATGCACGACGTGCACACCCGCACCCGCTTGCGCGTGCCGTCGGTATCGACGATCCGCGCAGACTGCAGGTTCGGGAGCCAGCGACGCTTGGTCTTGTTGTTGGCGTGGCTGACGTTGTTCCCCGTGGAGGGACGCTTGCCGCACACGTAGCACACTCGAGCCATGATATCGATTCCCGCCTGTTCGTTCGTCGTGTTGTGAAAAACCGGAGTCCTCAGCCGCCCTCGCCGCCCGCCGCAGCTCCATCGCCGCCCGCGCCACCATCGTGCGCAAGCTGGAGCGCCTCGATGAAGTGGGTCGCGAACTCGATCAGCACGCGATCCGCATCGGCGAACTCGCCCGCGTCCGCCCATGCGGACACGATGCTGTCGTTCATCGCGACCACGTCACCGATCACGGTAACCGGCGCGCCCGTCGCCGGTATCGTCTCGCCCGCCGCGACCAGGTCCGATCCCATGTGGACCAGGAACGGCGTCCGCGGCAGGTCGATGAAGAAGGAGCGATCTCCAACCGCCTGAGCCACATTGACGCCGTCGAGTCGGACCGTGACGCCCGTGTAGCCGTCCGGGTCGACCTCGAAGGTCGCCGGATCGACGATCTGAGACTCCATCAGGACTACTGCCGGAGCATCTTCTTCGGTGATCTCGGGCGGAGCCGTCGGCACGGCCATGATCGAGAGCCAGTACAGAAAGCCCGCGAGCAGGGCGAAGGCCCCGAGCATGAGAGGGATCGTGACGTTCGTCGCACCCCGTCGAGCACCGTTCTGCACCATGTTCACGTTCCTTTCGCCGAGGGAATCAGCCGGGAGTCGGCCCAACTTAATCCACCAACTCGATCAGCGACATATCGGCTGCATCACCCTTCCGAGAACCCAGCTTGAGAATGCGGGTGTAGCCTCCCGGACGGTCCGCGAATCGCGGCCCGATCTCGTCGAACAGATGACCGAGCACGGCCCGGTCACCGATCTTGGCACCCGCGAGCCGGCGCGCATGCAGATCGCCCCGCCTGGCAAGCGTAATCAGACGCTCGGCGTATGGACGAAGCTCCTTCGCCTTGGCCGTGGTCGTCTCGATCCGTCCGTGCTTGAACAGACTCTGGGCCATGTTCCGCAGCGTGGCGCGGCGGTGACTGGCGGTGCGGGAGAGCTTACGGCCCTTCTTGCGGTGACGCATCGTTTCTTTCCGAAATCAGAACGGGGTCGGGGGGAGAAGCGGACTCAATCGGCGTCCGCGGTCTCCGCCTCCGCTTCCTCGACGAAGTACATCTGGCCATCGTCGCCTTCCTCGAGCTTCATGCCGAAGCGGAGGTCGTGCTCCTCGAGGAAATCGACGATCTCCTTGAGAGACTTCTTGCCGAAATTCTCGATGGCGAGCATCGCGTCCTCGGTCTTCTGGACCAGATCGCCCAGAGTCCGAATGTTCTCCTTCTGGAGCGAGTTCCGCGACCGAACGCTCAGCTCGGCGAGGTCCTCGATCGGACGCGAGAACAGGTCCTGCAGGCGCTCCGGAACCGCGACGGCTCCGGGAGGCGTCGGCTGCGGGATGCCGCCCTCCCCGAAGTACAACATGTACTCGAGGTGCTTCCGGACCAGAGCGGAGGCATAGCGTACGGCGTCCTCCGGCGACACGGAGCCGTCGGTCTCGACGTGCAACGTGAGCCGGTCGAAGTCCGTGCGCTGGCCGACCCGCGTCTCCTCGACGGAGAAGTTGGCCCGGCGAACCGGGTTGTAGATCGCGTCGATCCGCACCAGGTCGACCGGAGCGCCGCGCGGGAGCTCGTGCTGGTCCGACAGGATGAACCCACGGCCCTTGTTGACGTAGAGCTCGATGTTGAGTTCGCGATCGTCCTGCAGGGTCATGATGTGGTGCCCGGGGTCGAGCACCTCGACGCCCGAGGGCGCCTGGATCATCTCGGCCGTGACCGGACCGGAGGAGACCGCCTTGATCTCGAGTGTCGCCTCCTCGACGTCGTCGTCGAGCATGATGACGAGGGACTTCAGGTTCTGGATGACCTGATGGACGTCCTCGACGACTCCCTGGATCGTCTGATGCTCGTGCACGACCCCGTCGATGCGGAATGCCCACACGGCTGCTCCGCGCAGCGACGACAGAAGCACCCGGCGCACGGAGTTGCCGAGCGTATGCCCGTAACCCCGCTCGAGCGGCTCGATGACGAAACGGGCGGACCGCCCGTCGTCCGACGCCTCGGCTGCCTCCACACGCTCGGGAAGAACCAGGCCGGTCAGATCGATCTCCACAAACTCCTCCTCGTGCCGAGGCACCGGAATCACGTTCAGGCAAAACAGGCCGCCGGGAACCCGATGGGGCTCCCGACGGCCCACCCTGCGATTACTTCGAGTACAGCTCGACGATCAACTGTTCCTGGACGGCCATCGGCACGTCCTGACGGGTCGGGCGTCGCGTGACGCGGCCGAGCCGGTTCTTCTCATCGAGCGTCAACCATTCCACCAGCGACGGGCGCGTGCGCGCTTCGAGGCTGACCTGAATCGACGCCAGGTCCTTCGAACGCGACCTCACGGCGACCTCGTCGCCCGGCCGCACCTGGAAGCTGGGTACGTCCACGACCCGCCCGTTGACCTCGACGTGGCGGTGCCGCACCAGCTGGCGAGCCGAGTTGCGCGACTGCGCGAAGCCCATGCGGAAGACGACGTTGTCGAGGCGCGTCTCGAGAAGAACCAGAAGGTTCTCACCCGTCACGCCCTGCTGGCGATTCGCATTCTCGAACAGCGTACGGAACTGCTTCTCGTGCAGGCCGTACATGCGCTTCACCTTCTGCTTCTCGCGAAGCTGGTTGGCATAGTCCGACTGCTTCCGGCGACGCGCCTGAGCCGGACCGTGCTGACCCGGAGGATACGTGCGCCGGTCGACCGGGCACTTCTCCGTGTAGCACTTCTGACCCTTCAAGAACAGCTTCTGACCTTCGCGTCGGCAGAGCTTGCAGACCGGTCCTGTATATCGAGCCATCGATGTCCCCTAGACCCGGCGCTTCTTGGGCGGCCGGCACCCGTTGTGCGGAAGAGGCGTCACATCTTGAATCGAACTGATGTGAAGCCCTGCGGACGCCAGCGCCTGGATGGCCGATTCCCGACCCGAACCCGGGCCCTGGACGCGAACCGAAACCCGGCGGACCCCGAGACTCATCGCCTCACGACCCGCCTCCTCGCCGGCGACGGTGGCGGCGAAGGGCGTCGACTTCTTCGAGCCCTTGAAGCCCGCCTTGCCGGCGGAGCCCCACACCACCGCGTTTCCTGCGGCGTCGGTGATCGTGATGATGGTGTTGTTGAACGTCGCCTGGATGTGCGCGACGCCGTCGGCTTCGACGACCTTCTTGGTCCGCTTGGAGCGGGTCGGCTTACCCTTGGCCACGATAATTCCTCGTCTGTCCTGGCGTGATTCTACTTCTTCGGAGCTTTCTTCTTGCCCGCGATGGGCCGCCGCTGACCCTTGTGGGTCCGGGCGTTCGTGTGCGTACGCTGGCCGCGGACGGGAAGGCCCCGCCGGTGGCGCAGGCCGCGGTAGCAGCCGATGTCCATGAGACGCTTGATGTTCATGGACACCTCGGTCCGGAGCGCACCCTCGACCTTGAACTCCTCGAGCTGCCGACGAATGCGGTTCACATCGTCGTCGCCCAGGTCCTGAGTGCGGAGATCCGGGTCGATGCCGGTGGCATCGAGAATCTTCTTCGCCCGCGTGGTACCGACCCCATAGATGTAGGTCAGAGCCACTTCGATTCGCTTCCCTCTGGGAAGGTCGACACCTGCGATACGAGCCATCGTTACCCCTGCCGCTGCTTGTGCTTCGGGTTACGGCTGCAAATGACGCGAACGACTCCACGGCGACGAATCACCTTGCAGTGCTCACACATCGGCTTGACGCTGCTACGAACCTTCATGACGAACTCCACATCCGAATCTGGCAGAGCTTGATATACTAACGAGCTTTGAAGTCGGGTTCAAGGCGCAGTGGACCCGGATTCGACCCCGGCCTCCGCTTCCAGGGGCGCGCTCGTCAAGATGCGCGGCCCCTCGGCCGTGATCGCGACCGTGTGCTCGAAATGCGCCGACCGCGAGCCGTCCGACGTGACCACGGTCCACCGGTCGCTGAGCGTACGGATCCGATCGCTCCCGAGGCTCAACATCGGCTCGATCGCGAGGACCATCCCGGGCCTCAGAGCGGGGCCGTATCCAGCCTCCCCGACGTTGGGAACCTGAGGCTCCTCATGGACCTCCCGGCCCACCCCGTGACCGACGAGATCCCGTACGATGCCGAGCCCGGAACCCTTCACCGTGGCGACCACGGCCGCGCCGATATCGCCCACGTGGTTGCCCGAACGGGCCGCCGCGACCGCCGCCGTGAGCGACGCCTGGGTCACCCGGAGCAGGTCCGCGACCTCATCGGAGATCTCTCCCACCGGGAACGTCCACGCCGAATCGGAGCACCAGCCGCCGAGCTTCACGCCTACGTCGACGGACACGATGTCGCCGGAGCCGAGCCGGCGGTCGTCGCGGGGGATCCCG
>JAHHMJ010000402.1 GCA_018678395.1 Gemmatimonadota bacterium
TCCGTGAGCCGCTCGAGAGCTTTCCGACCTGGTTTTTCGACGTCGACAACGACGGCTGGCTCGACCTCTTCGTGGCGGGCTACCGCGCCGATCCCGGTGCGGTCCTGGCGGAGTGGCTCGGCCGGGACGTGCCCGCCACGCTCCCGCGCCTGTACCGCAACGACGGCGACGGCACCTTCACCGACGTGACCGAGGCCTACCGGCTCGACCGGTTCCTCTACGCCATGGGCAGCAACTTCGGCGACCTCGACAACGACGGCTGGCTCGACATGCTCGTCGGCACGGGAGACCCCGATTTCGCCGCGCTCATGCCGAACCGGGCCTTCCGCAACGACGGTGGGACCGGATTCCAGGAGGTCACCGTGTCCGGCGGCTTCGGCAACGTGCAGAAGGGTCACGCCGTGGCGTTCGGCGATGTCAACGACAACGGTGACCAGGACATCTACATGAACCTGGGTGGCGCCCTTGAAGGCGACGAGTACGGCAACGCCTTCTACGCCAACCCCGGCCACGGCCACGGCCACCGCTGGCTGACCCTGCGCCTGCGCGGGACGCGTTCGAATCGCCTCGCGCAGGGGGCCCGTGTGACCGTCGTGGTCGAGCAGCCGGACGGCTCGACGCGCGAGATCCACCGCGTCGTCGATTCCGGGGGCAGCTTCGGCGGCAACAGCCTCCAGACGGAGATCGGTCTCGGGATGGCCACGGGCATCGTGGCGGTCGAGGTGCGCTGGCCGGTCGAGGGCTCCGAGCAGCGCTTCACCGGCCTCGAACTCGACTCCGCTTACGAACTGCACGAGGGCGAGGACGCGCCGCGCGCGGTCGAACTGCGGCCCTTCGCCTGGCCCACCGGACTGGCGCCGGCGCGCGCCGGTGAGCACGATCACCCCGGCGGAGCGCCCTGACTCCGTCGTTCGTCCACATACTCCGTCGTTCGTCCACATAGTCCGTCGCTCGTCCCCATCTTCCCCCTGGTCTCATGCGCCGAATCTCACGCCTTCGCTCGCTGGCCCTCGCGGCCGTCCTTCCGGTGGTCTTGTGTGCCTGTGGAGGTCCCGAGGGAGGGGCCGCGGACGACTCCGCCGAGGCGGTCCTCGTCACGGCGGAGGTGCTGCGCGAGAACGTCGACATTCTCTACGGGCTCGCGTCGATCGAGCGGTACAACCCGCCCCGGGCATCGCGGCTGTTCGCGTATGCGTACGTCGCGCTGTACGAGGGTTGGGTACGCGGAGTGCCGGGGCTCGAGACGCTCGTCGGGCGCCTGAACGGCCTGGACGCCCTCCCCGAGCCGGAGGCCGGGGTCGCCTACGACTGGCCCACCGTCGCGCTCACGGCCGAGTTGGGCGTGGTGAGCCTCATCCTCGAGGGCGCGCAGCCCTTCAGCCTCTTCGAGCTCGAGACCTTCGTCGAGCGGCAGATCGAGGCCCGGCGTGAGGCGGGGGTCGGCGGTGGGGTCGTGGAGCGCTCGCAGCAATACGGCGAGGCACTCGCCGAGGCGCTGTCGGCGTGGGCCGACGCGGACCGGTACGCCGAGCGGTGGGACCTGAACGAGTACGAGCCCGGCCGCACCGAAGGGTCGTGGGTGCCGACGGCCGACTACGGCATGTCGATCCCGCTCAACCAGGTCACCCAGATGGTCCAGCTCTTCGAGGAAGACGACTGGCGCGAGGTGCGCGAGTCCGACGAGCTACGCAGCGAGTGGCTGAGCGACCGCATGCTGCTGACCGCGCGCCCCTCGACGATCACCAATCCGAACACCGCGCTCGAGCCGGGGTGGCGACATCTCCGCCCCTTCGTGCTCAGCTCGGTGGCAGAGGTGGCGCCCCCGGGGCCGTACCCCTACGCGACCGACCCCGAGTCCGATTTCTACCGGGATGCCTACGAGGTGTACCGGGTCTCGAAGGAGTTGACCGGCTTCGACTTCGCCACCGGTCACTACTGGGCCGATCTACCGGCCCAGACGGGCACGCCCGCGGGGCACTGGCTGAAGATCGCCATGGCCACGGTCGAGCAGAACGAGGTCGCGTTTCCCCAGGCGCTGCAGGCGCTCACGCTCACGGCCGTCGCCTTCGCCGATGCCTTCATCGCCTGCTGGGATACCAAGTACGGCACCGACGTCGTTCGGCCGGTCACCTACATCCGCGAGCAGATCGATCCGACTTGGGTTCCGGTGATCGTGACGCCTCCCTTCCCGGAGTACACGGCGGGCCACTCGGTGCAGTCGTTCGCCGCGGCGCAGACACTCACCGGTCTCTTCGGTGACCTCGGCTTCACCGACGACACGCACGTGACGCGGTACGGATTCCCCGCGCGCACCTACGGCTCGTTTCTCGAGGCCGCGCAGGAGGCGTCGGATTCGCGCCTCTACGGCGGGATCCACTATCCGAAGGGGCTGGCGGACGGAGACCGGCAGGGTGCCCGCATCGGCGAGTTGGTGGTCGAGCGGCTGCGCTGATGGTGGGTCTCACGGATCGCGGCTCCGGGGTCGGCCGAAGCGCCGCGCATCCCCCTCGTCGCGTCCGGTCATTGACTCGGACCTCAAAAAGCGCGACAATCCCGTTCGTAAGCTCCGATGTGGAGCGCCCAGTATCGATGAAAGGCCATGGCTTCTTCATTCGCCGTGACCTTTCTTTTGTTTGTGGCCAGGATGGCCACGCACCGCGCGGGGAGTTCCGCGCAACAGAGCAGTCGGCACGTACGCTTGTTCGTAGGCTCCGATCTGCAATCACCCAGGAGACGCGATCATGCGTACCAAGGGAACCGTGAAGTGGTTCAACGATCAGAAGGGTTTTGGATTCATCACGCCGGAGGACGGAAGCAAGGATTGCTTCGTTCACCACAGCGCGATCCAGGGCTCGGGCTTCAAGACGCTCGCTGAGGGCGCCACCGTCGAGTTCGACATGGTGCAGGGCCAGAAGGGCCCGGCCGCGGAGAACGTTTCGGTCGTCTGAACCGCGACGCCGTAGTTCTGCGGAGGGCCGTCTCGATTCGTCGGGGCGGCCCTTCGTCGTTTTCGGGGCGGCCCCTTGCCCGAGCCGTTCGATCGCCACAGGCTGCTCCCGCGAATTCTCGACCGCCGGAAAGGTGATCTCGGCGTCGATACTGAATCAGGTCCCTGCACCCCAATCCCCGACTCCATGTTCGAAACCGCCGAACTCGGCCAGAAGGTCTCCGACGAGCGTTTCCAGGAACGACAGACCGAGCTCCGCCGCCTGCTCCTCGAGGCGCAGTTCAAGCTTGGCCGTACCAACACACCGCTCCTCATCGTGTTCGCGGGGGTGGACGGCGCGGGGAAGGGCGAATCCGCGAACCTGCTGAACAGCTGGATGGACCCCCGCGGGATTCGAACGCATGCGTACGCGCGGCCGACCGACGTCGAGCGTGAGATGCCTCGGCAGTGGCGCTATTGGCGCGATCTTCCGCCCGGGGGTGAGGTCGGCCTCTACCTCTCGGCATGGTATCACCGGCCGTTCATGGACCGCGTCGATGGTGTCATCACACCCGCGGACTTCCACCGGGAACTGGACCACATTCGCAAGATGGAGCGCATGTGGGCGGAGGGCGGAGCGGTCATCCTGAAGTTCTGGATGCATCTGGGCCGTGAGCAGCAGAAGGCGCGCTTCGAGGAACTCGAGGCCGACCCGAACTACGCCTGGCGCGTGACGGACAAGGACTGGGCCCACTGGGGTCGCTACGACGATTTCGTCGAGACGGCCGAAGAGCTCATCTCGCTCACGAGTGCGGGACACGCCCCGTGGTCGATCATCGAGGGGGCCGACCCCAACTTCCGGAGTCTGGAAGTCGCCGAGACGACCCTGGCGGCTATGCGTCAGGCGCTCGCCCGCGGCAACGGCGATCACGGCCCCGCGCATCCGCCGGCGCTGCAAATGCCCGTGACCGTCGGGCAGCGCAACGTGCTCGACGCCGTCGACCTGTCGGCTCGTGTCGAAGACGAGGACTATGAGACGCGACTCGGGGAGTTGCAGGGTCGACTGAACCACGTCTATCGCGAGCGGCACGCGCGCGGCCAGGGTGCCGTCCTGGTCTTCGAGGGATGGGATGCCGCAGGCAAGGGTGGGGCCATTCGACGCATCACGCCGGCCGTCGACACGCGCCACATCGAGGTGCACCGGATCGCGGTGCCGACGGAGGAAGAGAAGGCCCGGCACTACCTGTGGCGCTTCTGGCGGCGCCTTCCGCGGGCCGGCGAGATCGCCGTCTTCGACCGCAGCTGGTACGGTCGCGTGCTCGTGGAGCGGATCGAGGGCTTCGCAACCGAAGAGGAGTGGCGTCGAGCATACGCCGAGATCAACGACTTCGAGCATCGTCTTCTGGAGCATGGGATGGCCGTCGTGAAGTTCTGGCTTCACATCTCGCCCGACAAGCAGGAGCAGCGCTTCAAGAGCCGCGAGAAGATCCCCTACAAGCAGTACAAGCTCACGGAAGAGGACCTGCGCAACCGCGACCGGTGGGACGCCTACACCGCTGCCGTGCACGAGATGGTCGAGCGCACCAGTTCGGCGCGGGCTCCCTGGACGCTCGTGCCGGGGAACCAGAAGAAGTTCGCGCGCCTCACCGTTCTCGAGACCCTCTGCGAGGCGCTGGAAACCGAGGGTTGACGCTCCGCCGCCCGTGAAGAGGGGGGCGGCGTCCCAAACACCCATGGACGGATCTCAGCGCGTGGGTAGCGCCACTTCGTCCATGCGGATCGAACGGCGTCGTGAGTCGCCCTCCGGGCGCGGGGAACGCGTCGGGGACGACGATGCCCTGTGCCGAGGTCTCGCGAGTGCGCCACGGCACTTCAGCGGACGACAGGAGCGCCGCCAGACCCCCCGTTAGATTGGTTCATCATCATGATGGACAACGACTAACGGATGCGGGGGTGGACGATGGGATGCTGGGTGGGCGGTGCCGTGGTGCAAAGATGGTCCCGGCGGAATGTGGCTGGACCGGCGCTGTTCCTGGTCCGCGAGGCGGTGCCGGCGTACGCGGGACCGCGCGATGCGCCCGCTCCGGCCGGCGCCCCCGATCCGGCCGGCAACCCTGCCGACCCTGCCGGCGAGCGGGCCGACGCACTGCTCGCGCTGGGCGATCGCATCGCAGATCTGGCGCGCTCGATCCAGGTGGCCGAAGCCGAGATGATGCGGCTGATCGTCGAGTTCGACCGTCGACGCGGCTGGGCCGAGGCCGGCTTCGGATCGTGTGCGGAGTGGCTGGCGTGGCGGATCGGCGTGCTCCCGAACGCCGCTCGCGAGCGGGTGCGCACCGCCCGCGCGCTGGCCGAGTTGCCGCTCGCGACGGCGGCGATGGCCGAAGGGCGGCTGCCCTACGCGAAAGCACGCGCCCTGACCCGAGTGGCTACTCCGGAGAGCGAGGAGGCGTTGCTCTCGCTGGCCGAGGCCGGGTCGGCCCGGAACCTGGAGCGGGTGGTCCGGGCGTGGAAGGCCATGGACGACGCCCAGGAGCTGAGCGCCGAGCAGGTGCGGCATCGCAATCGGCGCTTCTCGATGTTCGTGGACGACGACGGCAGCTACGTGGTGAAAGGGCGGCTGGAGCCCGAGGTGGGCGCGGTGCTGATGCGGGCGGTGGAGGCCGCAGGCGATGCGTTGTATCGGCGAGAGGCGAGCCGTCCCTCCGTTGCCTCCGCACCGGTGGCCACCACTCCGGCGCCCCCCGCCGACACTCCCGACGTTGTCGAGACCACTGCCGCCCAGCGCCGAGCGGACGCGGTGGGCCTGTTGGCCGAGCGGGCGCTGGCGGCGGGCTTCGGTGAGCGCGGTGAGGGGGCGGCTGTAGGCGGCGAGTGCGTGGGCCGCGGCAGCCGAGCCGAACGCTATCAGGTGCTGCTGCACGTCGAGCCCGACACCCTGCGTGCGGACCGCCCGTCCGGGCGCTCCGAATTGGACGGGGTGCGCGTGTGCCGGGAGACGTCGCGGCGGCTGACCTGCGACGCAGGGGTGGCGCGGGTCGAAAAGACGAAGGTCGACAGTGCTGCGCCCCACGTTACCGCGGTAACGTCGGTGGGTCGACGCACGCGCACCGTCCCCCCGGCGCTGCGTCGTGCGCTGCTCGCACGGGACCGGGGCTGCCGTTTCCCGGGCTGCGGGAGCCGCTTCACCGAGGCGCACCACATCGTGCACTGGGCCGACGGTGGGCCGACCGAACTGAGCAATCTCATGCTCCTGTGCCGTCGGCATCACCGGGCCGTGCACGAGAACGGGATGCGGGTGTGTCTGGACCGGGTGGGTACGGTGGTGTTCTTCACGGCCGCGGGACGGGCGGTGGCGGGTGCGCCGCTGGCGGGAACGCGTTCGGCCGGCACCGCGCCGTTCGTCGCGAGCCCGCCCCCATCACCGCTTCCGCCGCCGCCTTCCTCGACCTCCGCCTACCCCGGCGCCGCACGCTTCACCAGGGACCGCGACATCCCCTGGGCCGTCGAAGCTCGGGCGTGGGA
>JAHHMJ010000701.1 GCA_018678395.1 Gemmatimonadota bacterium
ACCAGAGTCCGGTCGTCACGTTGTCCGCGGCCGTGGCGCCGGCGAAGAGCGAGTCCGGGAGCTCGAGCGCCCGGCCGACCGCCACGAAGTTGACCGATCCACCCGAGTACGAACCCGCGAGGGTTCCAGCGAGCCGCCATCCGTCTTCCCCGAATGCGCCGGCGAAGAGGAGGGCGCCCACGAACGCGCCCGCCGCCGTCCCCGCGCATGCGAGGGCGAACGCCCCGACGACACGGGGACCCGCGCGACGGACGTCGGAGAGGTTCACCGCGAGGAGGAGCCAGGCGATCGCCAGCGAGGTGACCGGACCGCCGATACCGTCGTAGACCGGGGACGAGGCGGGCACCAGCCCCAGGTTCGAGAGGGCCGCACCGAAGACGATGCACAGGAGCGACGCTCCCACCTTCGAAAGCGCGGGGACGCGCCGGTCCAGCACGAATGCGAGAGCCGCTACCGCCGCCACCACGGCGGCGACGGCGAGCGGAGCCTGAATCACGGCGTGGAGGTGCCCAGAGCGTCGGGGGTGTCGATGCGCGAGACCCCGTCCAGCCCTCGTGGTCCGTGCCCATTGTTGCGGCGATAGCGTTCGACGATGTGCCGGACCACCTCCGTCGGGTCGTCGGTGACGAGCATGAGCTCCAGGTCATCGGGCGATATCTTGCCCTCGGCGAGCATGGTCGCACGGATCCAGTCCACCATCCCCTCCCAATAGGCCCGACCGACCAGAACGACGGGGAAGTTCCGCACCTTGCCGGTCTGGATCAGCGTCAGCGCCTCGAAGAGCTCGTCCATCGTCCCGAAACCGCCGGGGAAGATGACGAACGCCTCGGCGTACTTCACGAACATCGTCTTGCGGACGAAGAAGTACCGGAAGTCGACGGAGATGTCGACGAAGGGGTTCGTGCCCTGCTCGAACGGCAGCTCGATGTTGCAGCCGATGGACGGCACGCCGGCTTCACGGGCGCCCCGATTCGCAGCCTCCATCATGCCTGGTCCGCCGCCCGTGATGATGCTGAAGCCGGCCTCTCCGAGAAGGCGCGAGGTCTCGACGCACTGCTGGTAGCCGGGGTCGCGTGGACGG
Organism: Gemmatimonadota bacterium; assembly: GCA_018678395.1. GTDB lineage: Bacteria > Gemmatimonadota > Gemmatimonadetes > Longimicrobiales > Gaopeijiaceae > Gaopeijia. The sequence goes on from JAHHMJ010000701.1 coordinate 1,082, forward strand.
ACGCGCGCGGAGCCGAAGATGGACACGCACGGGCCGTGGCCGGTCATCTCCTCGAAGCCCTCGACGAACTCGCCCATGATGCGGAAGATCCGCCACGAGTCGAGAGCGAGGGCAAACTTCGGCGACCGCGACAGCTCCTCGACCGCGGTCGCGAGGAAGCGTTCGTCTTCGGTCTCGCGGGACGGTGGAGGCGGGCGGACGACGTCGCGCTCGGCGGGGCCCGGGTCTCCCTCGTCGTAGGGGTGCTCGCTCACGCCCCACCTCCGCCCAGGTAGGACAGGGCATCCGACCGCACCGTTCCCATCATGCGGTCGTGCACCTGGTAGTCGGGATTGCCCGAGGCCATCTCGGCGTCGTAGAGGTCGAGCACCCGCTGGTAGTGGCCCCGCGCAGCCTCCGCATCGCCCGCCTCCGTCGCGGCCTGAGCCGCGGCGGAGAGCAACAGGAGGTGGGAGTCGTCCTCCGCCAGCCCTTCGGCTGCGGTGGCCGTCGCGGCTTCGAGATCGCCTGCGGTCCGCTGGAGGCTGGACAGGTGGAAGAGGCCATCCGAGTCGAGTGGTCGCGCGCCATCGTACGCCTGAATCGCCATCGGGAGGAACTGGTTCGCCGTCGCCGAGTCGCCGACGCTGGCCGCCATCATCACACGGTCGTACAGGCGATCCGCGGCCTGCCGGGGCGTCATCGAGGCCAGGTCGATCGCGCCGGGCCCCTGCGGTGCGGCCGCCGGGGTGTTCGGTACGGGCGCCACCTGATCGGGACGCAGTACCGGCCAGGCGACGACGGTGATCAGCAGGACCAGCAAGCCGCCCGCCGCCCACCAGCCGATGTTCGGGTCGCCGCCGGGCGCCCCACCGTCCCGGGTCGCCGCCGCGCGTGCACCACCGCCCTTGGCCGATGGTGCGGAGCCCGCCGTTTCGCCCCCCGCGGCATTCGCGCCACACTGGGTGCAGAAGCGCGCGCGCGAGGTGAACTCGGCGCCACACTGGGTGCAATGGCGGGCCTTGAGCGACGTCCCGCAGTTGCCGCAGAAGTTTCCGGATGTGTGCTTGCCGCAATTCGGGCAGCGTGTCTCGCTCATGAGTGCTTGATCAGAAGTCGTCGAAGACGCGCTGCGGCGGACCGGCCAGCGCGCGGAAGAGCAGTGGCCACGTCGCCATGGACTGGCCCCTGTAGTTGGGTTGGAATCCGAAGAGTGTCACCGAACCCCGGCCGACCGGAACCTCCACGAGAGCCGGCCGGCCCGCCACGCGGTCGGGGCCGAGCGCCCAGCCCGACAGGAGCGGCGCGTCTCCGTAGCGGGCGAGGACGCGCGCGGTGGGGTCCCTGACGTCGAAGGCGCGACTGCTGCGCCAGAACCAGCCGGCCGCCTCGGTCTCCAGCCCGCGCGCGAAGAGGCCATCCTCGAGCTCCACCCCGAGGAGCGAACCGGGGATGAAGAAGTCGTTGGTCGGCATCCGCTCGACGGCGTTGGAGATACCCAGGTCGAAGAGGTCGATCGCCAGGTCGGTTGCCTCCTCGATCGCGACCAGGCGTCCCCCGTTGCGCACGAAGTCCCGCAGCGCCCGCAGTCCCGCGTCGCCCAGGCCCCCGACGTATCGGTCCGGCAATCGCCCCGCGGCGAAGCCCTGCGAGATCGATGCGGGACTCTGGTCCTGGAGGAGGATGACGTCGTAGCGCGCGTTGAGATCGCCGGCACGGACCGTCGCGTCGTGGAGGGTGTCGTAGGCCAGCCCGTGCTGGTCGAAGACCCATCGGGTCCACCCGGCCTCCATCGGCTCCTGGTGCCCCTTGTAGATCGCTACGCGTGGGGCGTCGTCGCCGGTGAGTTCGGGGGGCAATCGAAAATCGAGCGCCGGGGGATCGATCGGATCCGACAGGGCCACCCCGAGCGGGGAGTACACCGGCTCGGCCTCGAAGCCGAAGAGCAGCGGCAGCGTGTGGGCCGTGACGTCGTAGGGCCGGCGCGGGGGCCCTCCGGGATACTCCCGCAGATCCGGGTAGACCTGCCGCTCGAGCAGGGTCTGCACGAACGATGCGTAGGGCTGACGCATGGGGATCACCCAGGTACCCGCAGGATACCGGTTGCCGTCGACGGTGAACGGGGCCTCCGCCCGGTGCACCTCTACGTCACCCATCGCCAGAATACGCAGCGCGTAGTCGATCGCAGGCCGAGCACCGGGGTCGGCGGCGATGACCCACGCCTCGGGAGTCCCGTCGGCAACCGTGATCGCGCGCTCGCCGATCTCGAGGAAGTTCTGCAGCCAGTAGGACCGATTGCGCGCGGCATGGGTCAGGAGGGCCATCGCCCCGGACTCCATGTAATCGACGATGTCCGGCAGACCCCAGCGGCCGCCCTCCCAGGGCCATGGGTAATTCCAGCTTCGCGAAGCGGCATCGTAGCCCCTGCCGCCACCGAGATCGTCGCGATCGACCTCGACGGGCGTAGCCAGATCGGCCGATGCGGTCTCGCTGAGAATGCGCGCCCCCGCGTGGTAGTGCTGATACGCGCGCGCCGGAGTGTAGGCGTCGTAGATCGCCTGCACGACGACTCCGGACTTGCCGCCCGCGGTCAGCTCGGCGGCCATGTAGGTCCCGAGCTGGTTCACGGCCGTGGTGAGACCGGGGTCGATGTTCGGATCCCACGGTTCGATGTAGGGCGGGAAGAAGATCCTCGCGCCGCCGCCACCCATCTGGTGAATGTCGTGGACGATCTGCGGATGCCAGGCGTTGTGGGCCTTCTCGATGGTCAGCTGCGTCTCCGCCTGCGTGAAGGCGTACCAGTCGCGGTTGTTGTCGTGCCCGACGTACCGGTGGTAGAGCCACGGGAGGGGCGCCGCCTCGTACTCGGTGCCGACCCAGCGTCGGTACCAGTCCACGACCCACTCCATTCCATCGGGATTCAGGGACGGGATCTGCAGGAGGATCACGTTGTCCAGGATCTCCCGGACGACGGGATCGTTGGAAGACGCCAGTCGATAGGCGAGGTTGGCCGCGCTCTGCGCGCTTCCGACCTCCGTGGCGTGGATCCCATGGGTGATCAGGACCACGGTCCGACCCTGGGCAACGAGACGCGCCGCCTCGCGAGGCCCCGTGATTCCACGCGGGTCCGCGAGCCGCATCTGGATGTCGTGAAGCTCGTCGATACGGTCGTGGTTGTCCGGGCTCGTGACGGTGAGCATCACGAAGGGTCGGCCGTCCGTCGTGGAACCGAGGGTGTCCAGGACGACGCGGTTGGACGCGCGGGCGAGAGCCGAATAGTAGGTCGTCATCTCCGACCAGTTCGCCAACTCCCGATCGGTGCCGGGTACGAAGCCGAGGATCGACGCGGGGGTCGGCACCTGTGCCGCGACCGGCCGCTGAACGGTGGCCGACAGGGTGGCGAGGACGAGGCCCGCGACGAGCGCTGAAGCCGCGCGCGCTAGGGTACACGCGGGTGTCGAACGGGCCGGGATTCGGCGTCGCGAAATCATGGGAGTCGAGGCGGAGGGCGGAGAGGGCGCCCGGATCCTAGGGTCGGCCATCCGGCGCGGCAACGGGAACGCGGCCGCGTCTCCCCCTAAAGGCCCGACGGGTGGTCCAGGAACTCGACCGTGAGCCCGAAGCGGTCCGCGAGGTGGCTGCCGAGCGCGCGGACCCCGAAGGTCTCGGTGGCGTAGTGGCCGGCCAACAGCAGGTGGAGCCCCAGCTCGTGCGCATCGGCGAAGTGGTGGTGCGCCGCCTCGCCCGTGATCACCGCATGGAGGCCCTGGGTGGCCGCCTCCTCCATGAATCCGGCGCCGGCACCGGTGACGATGCCGATCGAGCGGATGGCCTCGGGGCCCGAACCCAGGACCCGTACCGGCCCACCGACGGCTGCGCAGACCCGGCTGGCCAGATCGTCGGGAGACACAGAGGGCTCCAGGCCGGCCCGCCACCCGATGGCGCGCCCCTCGTAGCTCCCGAAGGGCCCCTCCGGCTCGACGCCGATGGCGCGGGCGAGGAGTACCGCGTTACCGATCTCGCCATGGCCGTCGAGCGGGAGGTGCACGGAGTACACCGCGAGACCCGAGTCGACCAGATGTCTCAATTTGCGGTGGTGTCGCCCCGTTATGGGACGAAGGCCGCCCCAGAAGAGGCCGTGGTGTACGATCAGGAGATCGGCCTCACGGTCCACCGCCTCCCGGATGACGGCCTCGCTCGCATCGACCGCCGAGACGATGCGCTCTATGGGCCGCCCGTCGCCCTCGACCTGCAGGCCGTTCAGAGCGACGGAATAGTCGGGAAAGGCCGCCACGTCGAGAAGCTCGTCCGCGTAAGCGACGATGGATTCTAGTTGCGCCATTCCAAGCCTTCGGGCGAGACGGATGCGTCGGCGTCGTTACCGGCTACCGGACGGCCCCGCTCCCGAGCATCCACTGTGCACCGTGTGGAGAAACCCGGGAAAGGACCGTGGTTGCTGACGATCCGTTGTTGAATCGTGCTGTGGGAAATCAGGACACCTTGGCGGGGGCGTCGGCCTCGACCTTCACCGGAACCCGGCTGAGAGCCGGCCCTTTGGCACCCTCTTCGACGACCTTCTCGCCCATCGCGAGGGTACCGTTCACCTCCGCGCCCTCTTCCAGCTGCATGCGGCGTGCCCGGATCTCGGCGTCGATTCGTGCAGAGGCCTGGACCTCGAGCCGAGACGCCGCGTGGATCGTGCCCGTGATACGACCCGCCAGAACGGCGTCCTGCGTGAAGATGTTGCCGGCCACCTCGCCGTCCTTGCCGACGACCACGGCCTTGCCGGCGCGAATCGTCCCTTCGACTCGCCCCTCCACTCGGAGCGTGCCATCGGTATCGCAATCACCGACGACCGTCATGCCGGGACCGATGAGGGAGATGACGGAGTCCTGATGCGTGGGGATGTTTCGATCGCGTGCCATTCCTGTGCTCCGAAGCTTCATGCGGGTTGACGGACGAGACTCAGGGGATCGACGGCGACTCCGTCGAGAAGAATCTCGAAGTGCAAGTGTGGTGCCGTGGACTGGCCCGTGTTGCCCGAGAGCGCGATGACCTCGTGGCGGCGGACGCTGGCGCCCTCGTCGACCAGGAGCAAGCTCGCGTGCGCATAGCGAGTCCGGTACCCGTTGCCGTGGTCGAGAACGATGTATCGCCCGTACACGGGATCGTCACCCGACTCGACGACACGGCCGGGTGCCGAGGCTCGGATGTAGGAATCCGTCGGGACGGCGATGTCGAGGCCGGGGTGGGCACGGGCCTCGGCTCCTTCCAGCAGAGGCTGGGTCACGAAGCCACGCTGTGTGAGGGGCCACGACGATGGCGTTGGGTCGTCGTCATCGGTACCGCCTCCACTTCGACCCGCCGCCGGGGGAAGCCACACCTCGGATTCGAGTCCCGTCCCCGAACCGAACAAACCCCGAAGTTGCGCATATCGGGCCTCGACCTCTTCGAGCGTCGCAGCGAGGGCCTGCATCGCAGCTCGATCCTCCTCCATTTCCGCCACTCGCGCCTCGAGCCGCGCGGCTTCGACGGAGCGCCAGGCGAAGTAGACCCAGGACGCCGCGAAGAGGACGCCCACGGTTCCGATGGCCCAAAGGCCGCGTCGCAGCGTCGCACGGCCATGGCCGAACGGCATCCGGTAGGTTCGGCTCTCGGTTCCGTCCCCGGGGACGATGATCAGGGTGGCGCGTTCGTCGGTCACGGCTCAGCCCAGTAGCTCCGACGCCTCGACGCCGGCAATGAGGGCGAAGATTCGCTCGAAGTCCTCGGTATCGTGGAAGGGGACTTCGATGACGCCCTTTCCCTTCTTCCCGCCAGCGCGGATCTGCACGCGCGTCGCCAAACGCTCACGAAGCGCCTCCTCGAGCGCGCGAACCAGCGGGTCCTGTGCCCGGCGGCCACCGCGATCGGGCGAACGTGGGCGGGCGCCCCGTGCCGCACGGACCTGCCGTTCGACCTCACGAACGGACCAGCCCTCCGCCACCGCACGCCGCGCCAGGTCGCCGGCCCGGACAGGATCGTCGACCGAGAGCAGCGCCCGGGCGTGACCCATACCCAAAGTGCCGGCCTGCAACAACTTACGAATGGAGGGCGGCAACTTCAGCAGCCGCAGCATGTTCGCGACCGTGCTCCGCTCCTTTCCGACCGCCCGAGCGACCTCCTCCTGAGTCATGCCGAAGCGATCGATCAACGCCTGATAGCCGTCGGCCTCCTCCAGAGCGTTCAGCTGCTCGCGCTGCAGGTTCTCGACGAGCGCCAGAACCAGAAGGGCCTCGTCCGACACCTCGCGGACGACCACCGGCACATCCGTCCACTCCAGCCGCTGAATCGACCGGAAGCGGCGCTCCCCGGCCACGAGCTGGTACCGCTCCGCGGAGGCCGTGTCGGGTCGGACGAGGAGCGGCTGCAGCAGTCCGTTCTCGCTGATGGACAAGACCAGTTCCGCCAGCTCCGCCTCGGAGAAATCCCGACGCGGCTGGAGTGGGTTGGGAACGATCGAGCCGACCGGAACGCGCCGAACCTCGGTCTCCCCGACAGGCTCTTCCATGTAGTCGCCCAGGAGAGCACCCAGGCCGCGGCCCAACCTGTCCTTCCTCATGCCATCTCTCCGGCCGGCACCCGGCCCTCCTGAGCGCGAATCACTTCGCCCGCCAGTGCCAGGTAGCTGCGCGCCCCCGCCGAGCTGGCGTCGTAGTTCACGATGGGACTCCCGAAGCTCGGCGCCTCGGCCAGGCGGACATTCCGCGGAATCTGCGTTCGGTAGACCTTCCGACCGAAGTACTGAACGGCCTCCTCCGCAACCTGCCGCGACAAATTGAGGCGTTTGTCGTACATCGTCAGAAGCACGCCCTCGATCTCCAGGGCCGGATTCAGTCCCCGCTGCACCAGCCGAACGGTGTTGAGAAGCTGACTCAGCCCTTCCAGAGCGTAGAACTCACACTGGATCGGGATCAGAACGGAATCCGCGGCCGTCAGGGTGTTGAGCGTGAGGAGACCCAAGGAAGGCGGACAGTCCACGAGGATGAAGTCATAGGCGTCGCGCACTTCGGCGAGCGCTCGGCGGAGGATCGTCTCGCGGCCCCCCTCCCCGACCAACTCGATCTCCGCTCCGACCAGGTCGCGTGTCGAAGGAAGG
>JAHHMJ010000271.1 GCA_018678395.1 Gemmatimonadota bacterium
GGCCTGTCCACCGTCGGACAGCAACGCTCGGCCGCTCTCCCGGTCGGTCATTGCGGCCAGAGCGCCCACCGACAGTCCGGATGCGGTCCGGCCGGTCAGCTTGGCGGCGCCCAGGATCGTGGCGTTGTCGGGCCGGTCGACGAACGACGCGCCCGATGGGCATCCACCCTGCGGCGCACGACCGATCCGTCGAGAGTAGAACAGTGAGTTGCGACGGCCCGAGAGGGTGAAGTTCAGAACCTGGGCGTCCTCGACGAAGAATGGCCGGCGCTCCTCCTGGAAGACCTCGAACGCGCTCAGGTTGATGACCGCCGGATCCGACTCGACCTGGCCGAAATCCGGATTCAGCGTGGCGTCGAGGGTGAAGGCGGAGCCGAGCCCGAACCGGAGGTCGAGCCCCATGCGGCCGGCGGCGTCGCTCCCGTCGAAGAAGGGGTTGCCCGCCTCCGTCGGCCCGCGGTGCAGCGAGCTGAGCATGTAGGGACGGGCCTCGATACGCCGCACCGAGGAGGGCACCTGCACGCCCTCGAGCGTCCCGAACTGGCTGACCAGACCCTCGACCACCCGCGACTTCAGCGAGAAGTAGCTCAGCTCGTTCGAGGCGAGCCGGCGACGCGAGACGTTGATGCCCCAGGTCTGCGCATCCTGGTCCGACTCGTAGCGGATCTGCGAGAGCGGAATCCGCATCTCGACCGTCCAGCCCTGGTCGTCGCGAGCGACGGCCGACTCCCACACCGCGTCCCACGCATCGTCCATTCGCTCGTCGTCGTAGAGGTACTCGTCCCGCTGCACGTTCGCCGCACTCACCTGGAAGGCGTAGCCGGTACGGCGATCCAGGTTCGGGTCCAACTGCACGCGCACGAAGTCGTACTGTCCCTGCTGATCACGGCGAACGAGCTGGTCCGCGATGCTCTCCGGGTCGTCGTCGAACATGCGCGCGGCGACGTAGAGAGCTTCACCGAAGAAGGCGATCCGGATCTCGGTGTCGTGCTCTGCCGGGATGCCCTCGACGGGCTCGCCCTGGATGAAGCCCATCGCGGGCCGGACGGCGCCCCAGGCTTCGTCGTCGAGGCGGCCGTCGATGCGAATCCCGTCTGTGAGCACCCCCGCCGTGAGCACGGGGCGCGCCAGGCTGCCTCCTCCTGCGCCGCCGCCACCCGCCTCCTGCGCCAGGACGGTGGTCGGCCACAGGGCCAGCGCGAGCGCCAGCAACCTGGCGGGGACGGATTTCGTCATGGGGCTCTCTATGCGTATCGGGAAAACGCCCGGGGCTCGGAGTCGGTCCCCCGAAGCAGGCGAAGGGCGTTCACCAGGATGGGCAAGGCTCTGCGCCCCCCGTGTGGATGGACGCAGTCAGATAGACACCGCGACCCCGCAAAACGTTTACGTCGGGATCGAACCGCACCGACGAGGATCGGCCGATGCCCCTGCGGATCCACACCGCCGTGCCGAAAGGCCTCGCCGTCAGGCCTGGAAGATCGCGAACACCGCGACCACGCCCACGAACATCGTCATCAGGACGGCAGCCGCGACCCCGAACCCTCGCCGCGGGTCGAGTCGGGTCAGCGCGAGCGCGAGCAGCAGGTAGCTCCAGATGCCGAACAGATCGAGCCCCCGGAAGAAGGCGCCCGCGTAGCCGTCGAGCCCGGGCAGGAACGTACCCACGCTGAGGGTGAGCTGCGGGTCCCGCTGCAGGATGCGCAGGGGCAGAACGATCAGCGAACCCAGAGCGCCGATCAGCGAGGTGTGGGACACCACCGACAGGACCTGGCGGTACCCGACTTCGTCACCCAGCAGAAACGCGAAGATCCCGGTGATCAGCCCGGCGCTGACGAACGCCACCACGAACCAGAAGACGCCGGCGGCGATCGCCCCACCGACGCGAAAGAGGCCGCCCTGGTTCTCGATCCCTTCCGGCACGGGCTGCCCGGCCTCGAGCAACTGGGCGCGCATCATCTCGCCCCAGACCTCGGTCGGAATCGCCAGCACCCCCGAGACCACGAGGATCGCCCCCAGGGCGAGGGTCCAGAACCACACGGGCCGCTCGCGCAGAGCATCGAACAGGCGAGTCGGCGAGAACACGAGCTGGCCGACCCGCACGGGGAGCGACGGGAGCGAGGGTGCCCGGTCGCCCTGGGACGACCGGCCGGCCGGCTTTCCACCGAGTTCGCTCACTGGACCTCCCATGTGGTGAGGGGCGGATCGCGCCGCGGGATCGAGATCACGTCGCTTTCGCTCAGGGGACTCGCCGGGAATATTGGCCCCCGTCACCGACTCCCGCGAGCCGAGCCCGTTCCATGCGCCGTATCGTATCTACTCTACTGGTCGCCCTCTCCTTCACGCTGCTCACGACGAGCCCGGGGTACGCGCAGGAAGACGCCGACTCCACGTCGACATCGATGGCGACGGGCGACCTCCCGCTCGAGCCGGGTCGCACCCTGACGGACACGTTCACCCGGGGAAGCTGGATCTCGGTGGACGTGCATCCCGACGGCACGTCGCTGGTCTTCGACCTCCTCGGTGACCTGTACACGGTACCGCTGGAGGGTGGCGCCGCGACCCGGATCACCTCGGGAATGGCGTTCGACGCCCAGCCCCGATGGTCTCCGGACGGCGAGTGGATCGTCTTCACCTCGGACCGCAGCGGCGGACAGAACATCTGGATGATGCGCGGGGACGGCTCCGACACGACGCAACTGTCGCGCGGAGAGGCGAACCGCGCCGAGAGCCCCGAGTTCACGCCCGACGGAGAGTACGTCGTCGCGTCGATGGGGATGGGCAACTTCCGCTTCGGCGGCGCCCCCAGGCTCAGGCTGTTCCACGTCGACGGCGGGGGCGGCGTCGACCTCCCCGACGGAGAGGACCCGCCCAAGAGCCTCGGCGCCGCCTTCGGCCCGGACGATCGATGGGTCTGGTACGCCCGGCGCACCGGCAGCGGCGACTGGACCTACAACGCCCAGCTGCCGCAGTACGAGATCCGCGCCTACGACCGGGACACCGGAGACAGCTACTCCCGCGTGTCGCGGTACGGCGGGGCATTCCGACCCACGCTCTCGCCGGACGGCCGCTGGTTGGTCTACGGCACCCGCCACGATGCCGGTACGGGTCTCGTGGTGCGGGATCTCGAGTCGGGCGACGAACGTTGGCTCGCCTACCCCGTCCAGCACGACGATCAGGAGTCCCGGGCGACCCTGGACGTGCTGCCCGGCATGAGCTTCACCCCGGACAGTCGGGAGGTGGTGGTCTCGTACGACGGCCGCATCTGGAGGCTGCCGATCGAGGGAGGCCCGGCGATCGCGGTGCCGTTCAACGCATCGGTCGAGGTGGAGCTCGGCCCCGAGGTCGACTTCGACTACCCGATCGAGGACTCCCCGACCTTCACCGTGCGGCAGATCCGCGATGCGGTGCCCTCTCCCGACGGATCGAGGCTCGCGTTCACCGCGCTCGATCGCCTCTACGTGAGTGGGGCCGATGGGCGCGATCCGCGGCGCCTCACCGACCTGGACGCCTCGCAGCATCAGCCCACCTGGTCACCCGACGGGCGCTGGATCGCCTTCTCCACCTGGTCGGATGAAGACGGCGGCCACCTGTATCGGGTGTCGGCCGACGGCGGCTCCGCCGAGCGTCTGACCCGGCGGTCCGGTATCTGGGTGGCGCCCGCGTGGTCCCCGGACGGGGAGCGCGTCGTGGCGCTGCGGGGCTTCGCGCGGGACTACCGTCAGAACTCCGGTCCCGGCGCGGCGGGCGCCGCGCGCGAGCTCGTCTGGATCCCGGCCGCGGGCGGTCCCGCCACGTCGATCATGCCGGCGGGGAATCGAAGCGCCCCCCACTTCACCTCCGACGCGGATCGCATCCACCTCTTCCGCGGCCCCGACGCACTGGTCTCCGTGCGTTGGGACGGCACCGACGAGAAGACCCACGTCCGCATCCGCGGGGGGCAGGCTCCCGGGCAGACCACGGGGCAGACACCGACGGTCGTGCTCGCCGCGCCGGTCGGTGACCAGGCCGCCGCGCTGATCCAGGGGCAACTCTACACCGTCACGGTCCCCCGCGTGGGCGAGGCGCCCACGATCGGGGTGGGCAATCCATCGAACGCCGCCTTCCCGGCGAGGAAGCTCACCCGCTTCGGAGCGGAGTTCCCGACGTGGGGACCCGACGGACGCACCGTACACTGGTCCCTGGGGAACGCGCACTTCGTGTACGATCTCGACGCCGCCCAGGCCTTCGATGACAGTGTGCGCACCGCACAGCGGGCCGCGACGGACGAGGACTCGGAGGAAGAGGCGGACTCCGAAGAAGAAGACGACGACGCGCGCTACGAGCCCCGCGAATTCCGCATCGAGATCGAGGCGGATCGGGACCTGCCACAGGGAGTGATCGCGCTGCGTGGGGCGCGCCTGGTCACGATGCGGGGTGACGAGGTCATCGAATCCGGGGACATCGTCGTGCAGAACAACCGCATCGTCGCGATCGGCGCGCGGGGTGCCGTCGAGATCCCGGAGAACGCCGAGGTGATCGACCTCCAGGGCGCCACCATCGTGCCGGGCTTCGTGGACACGCACGCCCACATGTGGCCCGCCTGGGGCATCCACCGAACGGACCAGTGGATCTACCACGCCAACCTCGCCTACGGGGTGACCACGACGCGTGACCCCCAGACCGCGCGCACCGACGTTCTGACCTACGCGGATCTCGTGCGCACGGGAGACATCGTCGGTCCCCGCGTCTACTCCACCGGGCCCGGCGTCTTCTTCCAGGAGAACCTGAGTTCCCTCGACGAGGCGCGGGACCTCATGAAGCGGTACGCCGAGTACTACGACACCAAGACGCTCAAGATGTACGTCGCGGGCACGCGCAAGCAGCGCCAGTGGATCATCCAGGCGGCGCGTGAGAACCGGATCATGCCCACGACCGAGGGCTCTCTGAACCTCAAGCAGAATCTCACCGAGACGATCGACGGCTATCCCGGCCTCGAGCACTCGCTCCCGATCTATCCGGTCTACGACGACATCGTCTCACTCTTCGCCGAGACGGGTCGGGTCTACACACCGACCCTGCTGGTTTCGTACGGGGGACCGTGGGCCGAGAACTGGTTCTACACGCGCGAGAACCCGCATGACGACGAAAAGCTGCGCCGCTTCATGCCCCACGAGGACGTGGACGTCGCTACGCGCCGCCGGGGCGGAGGACCGAGCCCGGGGACGGCCGGGTGGTTCCGCGACGACGAGCACGTCTTCCAGGACCATGCCGTCTTCGCCAAGGATCTCGTCGAGGCCGGCGGGAAGGTGGGCGTGGGGAGCCACGGGCAGCTTCAGGGGCTGGGCTACCACTGGGAACTCTGGGCGGTCGCCAGCGGCGGCATGGACAACCACGACGCGCTGAAGGTGGCCACCATCTTCGGCGCCGAGGCCATCGGGCTGGATCAGGACCTCGGCTCGCTCGACGAGGGAAAGCTCGCGGACCTGGTCGTCCTCGACGGCAACCCGCTTCAGAACCTGCGAGCCACCAACCGCATCCGGATGGTCATGATGAACGGGCGGCTGTTCGACGGTGACTCGCTCACCGAGGTCTTCCCGCGCGAGCGTCCCCTCCCGCTGCCCTGGTGGTGGGACGCCGAGCCGGAAGGGATGCCCGGCGTCGGGCGGTGACCCCCGCGCTCAGTTCCCCTCGACCAGCTTGAGGTGCTGGACGACGACCATGTCGATGCCCAGGGGCGCGGGTGCCATGCTGACCTCCATGGAGCCCTCGAGTCGTCCCTCGATCGACTGCTCCACGACGAGGTTGCGGGCCGCGTCCCAGAGGTAGTAGCCGACGCCCTCTCCGGCGACGTCCTGAATGATGTCGGTACCCATCTGCTGGCTCTGCGCCACGCGCTCGTCGAAGCTGGTGAAGGCGACCTTCAGATAGGTCCGGCCGTCCACCACGGTGTCACCCACGGCGTGGAAGTCGTAGACCGTCCGCCCCCTCGTGGTACCGTAGTCCTCGACCGCATCGATCGAGACCGTGTCGGTCCACATCTCGCCGGCTGACACGGCGCGCGCGGGGAGCCGCGGGAAGAAGCCCGCCGCCATCGAGGCGGGGCTCAGCCCCGTGGAGACGATCTCACCGAGCTGCGGCGCGCTGACCAGGGTGCCCGCGCCGGTCCGGTCGATCGTGAACACGAGCGGCCCGTCGATCTGGGACTCGTCCGCGCGCTGCGTGCCCGCGAGCGGATTCGTGGCGGAGAGCTCGAATTCGCGGAAGGTCGCAGTGACCTCGAGGGCGTCGCCCCCGCCCGCGAACGTCATGTCGAGAGTCGCACCCATCTCGACGGTCACATTCGCCAACTGCCCGCCCATGTCGATCACCATCTCCACGGTGTCGCTCTGCAGGTAGGTGACGGCTCCGCCCGGGGGCATGGCGTAGGCGAGAGCCGGGGGAGCGGACGGGCCTGCCGTGCCGGAGCCGGAGCCCGCACAGGCCGTGAGAGGGGCGACGAGAACCAGGGCGGTGAGGACGACGCGAGCACGCATTCGTGAACGACTCCGATCTGTGCGAATCATGGGCGGCGACTCGGGGCGCGGGAGACGACGCCCGGCCCCATGGTCGCATTCAGTATCGCCTACGCATTGGGCCAGGGGAATTCTTCATCGGGCCCCGCTGCGGACACCGTGGGGCCGGTCGCGGCAGCCTTGGCCGGCCGGAGGGCCCGAGTTATCGTCAGTTTCTCAAGACGATCCCGAAGTGACGAGGCCACGTATGTCGTTCCGCACCAATCCCGACCGCATTCTCGAGAGCATCGACCGGGCACGCAGCCGGGACGACGCGGGCATGCGAGCCGGCTCGGATCGGCAGGCCTCGGGCCGGGAACTCGACACCGAGATCCCGGACGTCGACGCCACCACGCCCGAGCGCGTGAAGCGGATCTTCAAGGCGCTGGAGCGGGCGTATACGACCTGCGCTCAGTCGGCTGCTCTGGGACCGCTGGCGCAGCGCTTCCAGGCGGTGGGCGACGTCAACGAGCACCACGCACGCGGGGACGTGGCGCTGTCCATCCGGTACCTCGACCACGCCCGTTCGGACGACTTCGCGATGACCCCCTTCGAGATCGTGCCCAACGACCTCATCGAGGCCCGCAAGGCGACCAAGACGACCCGGCCGGACGTGAACGCTCTCCGCGTCCTCCGCGGCCACCTGCGGACGGGCGTCATGGAGGCGTGGCAGCGGGTCGAGCCTCGCGTGCGCGACGCGATGCGGGACCGAGCCGACATGGGTCACGTCGAGATCCAGGTCACGGTCGACATCCGGCCCGCGGGACTCTGACCGGACTCCTCGTCGTCTTCCTGGACGGAGTCGGGATCGGTCCCGCCGATCCGGAGGTCAATCCGTTCCTCCGGGCACGGCTTCCAACGCTGCGCGGGTTCCTGGGCGGCGCGATTCCCACACTCGAAGCCCCCGTGCTCGAGGGTGACGCATCCACCGGATCCGGTTCGCACGCGGGTACACGGCCCGCGGTCGCCTTCCCGCTCGACGCCACCTTGGGCGTCGATGGACTTCCGCAGAGCGGAACGGGGCAGACCACGCTCCTCACGGGCGAGAACGGCGCCGCTCTGCACGGAAGTCACTTCGGTCCGTGGATCCCCGTTCGCCTTCGACCCCTCGTCGAGGAGCGCAGCCTCCTGAGACGCGCGGTGACGGCCGGGATATCCTCCGCCTTCGCCAACGCCTACCCCGCGGACTGGCCCGCGGGCGGCAGGAGGCGCGTTGCGGGCCCTCCTCTCGCAGCCCGAGGCGCCGGCCTCCTCACCCGGCGCCACTCCGATCTCCGAGATCGCGGAGCGGTGGCCAGCGAGATCGTCAACGACGGGTGGAGGCGATGGGCCGGCCCCGACGCGGTCCCCGAGGTATCGGCACGGGAGGCCGGAGTGATCCTCGCGGAGATTGCGAGCGCGCACCGGCTCACCTTCTTCGCGCACTACTCCACCGACACCGCCGGCCACCGCGGCGGGATGGACGGCTCCGTCGGCGCACTCGAGCGGGTCGACACGTTTCTGGCCGGCGTTCTCGACCGGCTTCCGGCGAATCGGACGCTCATGGTCGTCAGCGACCATGGCAACATCGAGGACGTCCGCGGCGGACACACGCGCAATCCGGCGCTGGGACTGCTGGTCGGGCCCGAAGCGCGCGAGCGCGCCCGGGAGCTCGATGGACTCGGAGACATCGCGCCCCGCGCTCTGGACTGGCTGTCGGCCTGATCGAGGTGCCGTCCTGATCGACGTCCCTTCCAGCCATCGCCGGGCCCCGGCGCCCGCTCGATCGTTCGAGCGTGACCATCGCAACCGCACCTCCCCCGGCCGCTCCGCCGAAGATCCTCGGCCGTCTGCTCGTCGAGTCGGGTCGGGTCACCCCGGAGCAGGTCGACGAGGCCCTCCAGTTCCAGGCCGGTAGCGGACTCCGGCTCGGCGAGCTCCTGGTTCGGAAGGGCTGGGTGGACGCGGAGACCGTGGCCCGGCTCCTGGCCCGCCAGCTCGGTCTTCCCTACGAGCCGGCGCCCCTGCGGCCGGAGTCGGAGGCCGCGGTGCTGCTCCCGGCCGAGCAGGCGCGACGTCTCCGCGTGCTGCCGCTCTCCGCACGTGCGCGTCAGCTGCGGCTGGCCATGGCCGACCCGCTCGACCTCGATACGGTTCGCGACGTGGCCTTTCGGACGGGCCGCCGCGTGGCCGCCGTCGTGGTCTCGCCGGCGACCCTCGAAGCCGGTCTCAGCGATGCATACGGGGGCGCTGTCGCCCGCATCGTCGCCGACCTGCCCGACGCCGACATCGACGACGATCCCGAAGCCCTCGAACGCGCCGCGGCGGCCGCTCCCGTGGTGCGTCTCGTCGACGAGCTGCTTCACGACGCGGCTTCACGTGCCGCCTCGGACGTGCACATCGAGGGCGTGGAGGGCGCGGTCCGCGTACGCCTCCGCGTCGATGGAGTCCTGACGTCGGCGCACCAGCTACCCTCCGGAATCCACGCAGCGGTCGTGTCGCGACTCAAGATCCTGGCCGGAATGGACATCGCGATCCGGCGCCGGCCGCAGGACGGGGGCTTCGTCCTGCGAGGACGGCCCGAGGCGGTACCGCTGCGGGTGTCCACGCTGCCGGCCGGGGACTCGGAGAAGGTGGTCGTGCGGCTCCTCGATCCGGGTCGCGTCCCCGGCGGGCTCTCCGACCTGGGCATGGCCCCTCGCGACGAGGAGCGAATACGGGCGGTCATCGCCGCCGGACGCGGCGTCCTGCTCGCCACGGGGCCGACGGGGAGCGGCAAGAGCAGCACCCTCCAGGCCGCCCTCAAGGCGGTCGATCGCGATCGACTGCACGTGGTGGCGCTGGAAGATCCGGTCGAATACCGGATCCCCGGGGTCGTGCACGTCCAGATGGCGGCCCGGGCGGGACTGACCTTCGCCTCGGCGCTGCGGGCCGTGCTCCGGCAGGACCCCGACGTGGTGATGGTCGGCGAAATCCGGGACCGCGAGACCGCCGAGATCGCGATGGCGGCCGCGGTCACCGGCCACCTGGTGCTGTCCAGCCTGCATACGATCGACGCACCCTCGGCCGTGACCCGTCTGCTCCACATGGGCGTGCCACCCTACCTGGTCTCGGCCGGGCTGGCGGGCGTGATCGCGCAGCGTCTGGTACGGCGCAGGTGCGGACGATGCGACGGTCAGGGCTGCCGCCGGTGCTCCGAGGGCTTCGCCGGGCGAACGGGCGTCTTCCAGGTGCTGACCGTGAGCGACTCTCTTCGGGAAGCCATCGCAGCCGGTGCATCCGCCGCCGTGCTCCGAAGGCTCTCGCGCGAAGCCGGGATGGCCAGCCTCGCGGACGACGCGCGTCGCGTGGTCGCCGAAAGGG
>JAHHMJ010000590.1 GCA_018678395.1 Gemmatimonadota bacterium
TCCGGGTGCCCGGGATCACCAATTCGTTCGGTGACGGCCGGGAGTGGTGGTCCAGCGGCATGTCCACGGCGGGGGGCATCCGGCTTCGTCTGGAGCCGGGTGAGGACGGCACCGAGGTCGTGCTGCGGCGTTCGAACCAGAACCTGTCCCAGCTCACCCACACCCTCGGATGGACCTTCGGCGGCATGGGCGCCTTCTTCGGGGCCATCGTGGCCGGGGGCGGCATGGGCAACGCGGGCATCGTCGCCCCCATCATGTTCGGGGCGCTTTCGCTCGGGACCTTCGGCCTCGGCCGACTTCTCTCGCGGCGAGCCGCGCGGCGGGACCGCAGCCGTTTCGCTCAGCTTCTCGACCGCATCGAACTCATCGCGCGCGGGGGCGGCTCCTAATACACTGGACGGGTTCGCCCCACGTTCGCCCACAACCCCGGGATTCCATGGCTCGCGCCCCGCTGCCTCTCGCCGTCTCCCTCCTCGCGTCGGCCGCTCTGGTCGTGTCGGCTCCGGCACCGGTCGTCGCACAGACGCCCTGGGCCCCCGCCGCCCTCTCGGTGGCGGACTACGAGCGCGCCGAGCGGCAACTCGCGTCCTTCAAGCGCCCGCTGGTGGTCGGGGGGCAGGTACAGGCGAACTGGCTGGACGACGGGGGGCTCTGGTACCGCCGGCAAACCGAGTCCGGGTGGCGCTTCATGCGGGCGTCGACCGACGGCGAAGACCCCGCCCCTGCGTTCGACCACGACGTGCTCGCCGGCGCCCTGGGGGCGGCGCTGGGTCGGACCCTGGATTCCACCCGCCTGCCGGTGGAGGACGTCTCCTGGGATGGCGACGACGTCCTGGCCACGCTGGACGGAACGATCTTCCGGTGCACGGCACGCTTGACGCGCTGTGCCGAGGAGGAGGCGGTGGATCAGGGACCCGGACGGACCCACCTCGTGTCTCCCGACGGGCGCAAGGCGGCCTTCGTGCGCGATCACGACCTCTGGATCGTCGATCTGGACTCGGGTGAAGAAACCCGCATGACCGACGACGGGGTGGAGGACTACGGCTACGCCACGAACAACGCCGGCTGGACGCGGAGCGACCGGCCAGTGGTGCTCTGGGCGCCGGGCTCGGACAAGCTCGCCACCTTCCGCCACGATGCGCGGGGGGTGTCCATGATGCACCTCGTCAGCACCGAGGTGGGGGCGCCGACGCTCCAGTCCTGGCGCTACCCGCTGCCCGAGGACTCGGTGATCTTCCGCATCGAGCGGATGGTCGTCCACCTCGACGGTCGGGTCGTGCCACTGCAGATGCCGCCCGACCAGCACCGGTCGACGATCTGCGACCACATCGTCTGCAACGGCCAGTTCTCCGATGTCGAGTGGAGCCCCGACGGCTCGGTGCTGGCCTTCGTGTCCAGCACGAGGGATCACAAGGAGGCCCACCTGAGGCTTGCCGATCCGGAGACCGGGGTCGTTCGCGACGTGCTGAACGAGGCCGTGGCGACCTTCTTCGAATCCGGCGTGGATCAGGTCAACTGGACCGTACTGCACGACGAGGGCGAAGTGCTCTGGTGGTCGCAGCGCGACAACTGGGGCCACCTCTACCTCTACTACCTGGACAGCGGCGCCCTGAAGCGGCAGGTGACCTCGGGCGACTGGAACGTGCTTCAGGTGCGACACGTCGACGAGGACGAGCGCGAACTACTCTTCCTCGGAAGCGGCCGCGAGCCCGGCGACCCGTACTTCGAGTACCTCTACAAGCTCGACATCGATTCCGGCGACGTCACACTCCTCACCCCCGACTCGGCCCACCACACCGTTCAGATCGCTCCGGACGGCCGGTCGTTCGTGGACACCTGGTCGACCCCCCTGATTCCTGCGCGGGTCGCCCTGCGAGACACCGACGGCCGAGAGTCGGCGCGCCTGGACGAGGCCGACATCTCCCGCCTTCAGGAGTCGGGGTGGAAGCCTCCGATTCCCTTCACCACCAAGGCGCGCGACGGAGAGACCGACCTGCACGGGCTGATGTACACGCCGTCGAACCTCGATCCGGATCGGAAGTACCCGATCGTGAACTACCTCTACCCGGGGCCCCAGTCCGGAAGCGTGGGCAGCCGCAGCTTCAGCCCGGCGAGGCGGGACCATCAGGCGATCGCGGAGCTCGGCTTCATCGTCGTCGAGGTGGACGCGATGGGCACACCGGGCCGGTCGAAGGCGTTCCACGACACGTACTACGGCAACATGGGCGACAACGGCCTGCCGGATCAGATCACGACGATCCGCCAACTGGCCGACCGCCACCCCTTCATGGATCTCGACCGGGTGGGAATCTGGGGGCACTCCGGGGGCGGTTTCGCATCGACCTCGGGGATCCTGCGCCACCCCGACTTCTACAAGGTGGCCGTCTCACAGGCCGGCAACCACGACAACCGGAACTACGAGGACGACTGGGCCGAGAAGTGGCAGGGGCTGCTCGAGGAGTACGAGGACGGCACGACGAACTACGACAACCAGGCCAACCAGCTGGTGGCCGGGAACCTCGAGGGGAAGCTCCTGCTGGCTCACGGAACGCTGGACGACAACGTCCCCCACTCCAACACCATGCTGGTCGCCGACGCCCTCATCGAGGCGAACAAGGACTTCGATCTGGTGCTCTTTCCGAATCGACGGCACGGCTTCGGCAACGAGCCCTACATGATGCGCCGCCGTTGGGACTACTTCGTGACCCACCTGCTCGGTGCGACGCCGCCCAGGGAGTTCACCTTCGGGCAGCAGCGTCCGGCGATGTGACGCGCGCGGCGGTCAACGCTCGACGACGGTCTCCGAGCGGGCGTCGCCGACCAGGCCGCCGTCGTAGCCGGCCTCCCGCACCCGTTCCAGTTCGACGGCCGCGGCGTCCTGGGTGTCGTACCGCCCGATACGCACACGGACCAGGTCGTTGAGCGGGACCTGGATGAGTCGGGCATCGAAGCCCGCGTCCCGCAGTTCGACCACCAGTCCCGCGGCGCCGTCCGGATAGCGGAAGGCTCCGATCTGGACCGCCCAGCGCCCGGCCTGGGCCGCCCCCGGGACCGGGGGTCCATGAGGTACGCCCTCCATCGGCCCTCGGGGCCGCTCGGGTGCCGCCTCGGCCGGTCTCGGCGTCGCGCTGGCGGTATCGACCGCAACCTCCGGAACGGAATCGGGCGATGCGCCCGCGGTGTCTTCCGTCGGGGCGGGCGTCGGTCGCGAGGCCGAGTCGGCCGCCGCCGGAGACGGGGGCGCAGCCGTGTCAGCGGGTGACACCATGGGTGCCGCCGCCGTGTCCACGGGCAGGTCGACCGATGCGGCGGCCGTGTCCACGGCCGGTTGGAGCGGTGCGGCCACCGAGTCCGCGGCCGTCTCGGGCGAGGCACCGAGCGTGTCGCCTGCCTGCGCGGAATCGGCCGCGGCGGTGGTGTCCGCCTGCGCGACCACCGCCGGGACCGGCAGTGGCTCCTCGACGGGCGCCTCCTCCTCGACGGGCGGCGCCTCCACGACGACGC
>JAHHMJ010000585.1 GCA_018678395.1 Gemmatimonadota bacterium
GCGTCGTCCACCGCGGCCGAAGACGCATCGCTCCCGCTGAGTTCGGCCGCGTACTGCACGAACTGCCGCGCGGTCAGGAACCCGTAGGCCGCGTCGTCCTCGGGTACGAGCCCGATGCGCGCATAGATGCCGTGATCGACGGCAGGGTCTCGCCCGAATACGCTCACGGTGCCCTCGGACGTCTTCAGCAGGCCCGTGATCATACGGAGCAGCGTGGTCTTCCCCGCCCCGTTCGGTCCCAGGACACCCGTGATGCCCGGCCCGAACGAGCAGGAGACGTCGGACACGGCGACCTTCGTCCCGAACCACTTCGAGACGCCGGTCACCTCCACCGTCGCGTCCGGCGCGAAGGCGGGGTCCCGCGGTGCGGAGACGGGGAGTTCGCTCATAGCTCGTTCTTGTACCGCTGTCGAGCGATGACCGCGGCCGCCACGACCACGACCGCGATGGCGATCGCCGCGGTCCATTGCGGCATGTCCACCCGAACGAGGGGCATGCCGTCACCGTCGAGATCGAAGAGCCAGTCGCGGACGGTCGTCGGGTTGAAGAACAGCGAGAACGGAGCCAGCACCTTGAAGGCGACCAGGTCGCTCTGCCGGGGTAGCGCATCCGTCAGCGCGGCCGTCATGAACATCACCGCCACGTAGACCCCCGTACCGATCGCGACGCGCTTCACGTACAGCGACACGAGGAAGGCCGGGGCGGCGTAGCCGAAGACGTAGGCGACGATCGAGCCCAGGATCTCCGGAATCCTGTCGGCATGGAAGCGCAGGCCCGCCGCGAGCCCATCGACGTTCAACGCCGAGATCCCGATGAAGAGGATCATGTGCGGGATGAGGATGAACAGGGTCGCCAGCAGCAGTACGGTCCCCGCCCGGGCGACCAGGTAGTCCGAGGAATAGATGGGCCGCGAGGCGTAGATCGAGAGCACGCCGTGACGACGGTCCGGCACGAGGAGCGTCGGCGTAACGAGCGCCACGAACAGCATGAGGAGGGTGCCGACGTAATCGAAGAACTGCGCCGGATCACCGAACGGGCCGGCATCTTCGACGCTGAAGCCGGACACCAGGAACGTGAAACCCACCAGGAAGACCGCGGGCGTGATCGCCGCTGCGATCAGCCCCCACGGCAGCACCTTTGCCCACGGCTTTCGCCTCAGGCCGAGCGACCGGCGCAGCCCGTCGACGAGGATCGCCCGCATGGCGCCCGCCCGACCCAGCCGGGGACCCTCGTGTGGAGTGTACCCGAGATCGTAGACGACGCCTTCGGGCTTCATGACTGCGCTGGCCCTTCGAGGTAGACGTCCTCGAGAGTCGTCACGCTCGGTCGGAGGAGCCGGAGGCCGGCACCCGATTCGGCCACGGCATCGAGGACGACATCGTAGGGGTCGGCGTCGGTGACCGTGACCTCGAGCGCCAGCCCATCGCGACGAACCTTGGCGCCGCGCCCCCGCAGCGCCACCTCGGCCTCGTCCCCCCTCCCCAGCAGGTGCACCTCCACCGTTTCGGCGTGGGTCATCCCGTGCAGGGAGGTGTTCCTCACGATGCGGCCCTGGTCGAGCATCAGGATCCAATCGCAGGTGCTCTCGATATCCGAAAGAACGTGACTCGACACCAGCGCGTTGATCCCGAAGCCGCGCAGCCTCCCGATCAGGCGGAGCATGTCGTCCCGGCCCTCGGGGTCGAGCCCGGCCAGTGGCTCATCGAGGAACACGAGCTCGGGATCATGAACGATCGCCTGAGCGAGCAACGCCCGCTGGAGCATGCCGGTCGAGAAGTCGCCGAGATGGCGAAACCGCTCTTCGTGAAGCCCGACCAGCGTCAGCACGTCCGATGCGCGCTGCTTCGCCGCCCGGTGTGGCACCCCGGCCAGTTGAGCCGCGTAGATCATGAAGTCCGCCGCGGTCTGGTCCGGCGGCAGGCCGCCGCGCTCCGGCATGTAGCCGACCCGCGCCCGCATGGCGATCGTGTCGTCCGTCACCGACATGCCCAACACCCGGGCCGTGCCCGACGACGGAGGAAGGATTCCGAGCAGGACCTTGATCAGCGTGCTCTTCCCCGCCCCGTTGGCCCCCACAAGACCGATGCTCCCGGGCGGAATGCTGCCCCGCAGTCCATCCAAGGCGACGAAATCGCCGTAGGACTGGCTCAACTCCGAGAACTCGATGA
>JAHHMJ010000035.1 GCA_018678395.1 Gemmatimonadota bacterium
CGAGCGACACCGAACTCCCGGCCGAGGTCTGGGAGGACGTCGTCGCCCGCTTCAAGGATCGGATTCGGGTCCACACGGGCCAGGACTTCCCGGAGGACCCCTGGGTGCAGCTGCGCATGGCCACGGAGGCCGTCTTCCGCTCGTGGGACGGCAAGCGGGCGCGCGACTACCGGGACGCGGCGGGGATCCGCCACGACCTCGGGACCGCCGTGAACGTCCAGACGATGGTCTACGGCAACATCGGTGAGAACTCCGCCACCGGCGTGTGCATGTCCCGCAACGGGACGACCGGTGAACGCGTCCTCGAGGGCGACTTCCTCGAGAACGCGCAGGGCGAGGACGTGGTCGCGGGAACCCGCTCCACCAGCCGAATCTCGGCCCTGAGCGACCGATGGCCCGTTCTCTACAACGAGCTCGAAGAGATCGCCCGGTCGCTGGAGGGTCACTACCGGAACATGCAGGACCTCGAGTTCACGATCGATCGCGGCAAGCTCTGGGTCCTGCAGACGCGGGACGGCAAGAGGACGGCCGAGGCCGAGGTGCGCATCGCGGTCGAGATGGCCGAAGAGGGTCTGATCACCCGAGAAGAGGCCCTGCGCAGGGTATCGCCCACACAGGTCGACGTCTTCCTCCACCCCCGCTTCGATCCCGCCGCGCTCGAAGGGCACGAGCCGCTCTGCACCGGACTCGACGTGTCCCCCGGAGCCGCCGTGGGGATGGCGGTCTTCGACGCCGACGTGGCGGAGCGCTGGGCGTCCGAGGGCCGGCCGGTGATCCTCGTGCGCCCGGACACCAAGCCCGACGACGTGCACGGCATGCTCGCTGCGCGCGGTATCCTGACCACACGTGGCGGCCGGACGAGCCACGCGGCGCTGGTGGCGCGGCAGTTCGGAAAGCCCGCCGTCGTGGGCGTGACGGAGCTGGAGATCGACCTCGTGATGTCGGAAGCCCACATCGGCGAGGTCCGGATCCAGGAAGGCGACTGGCTCTCGATCGACGGAACGCGGGGTGAGGTCTATCTGGGCGAGATGCCCACGGTGGTCGCCGACCTCGACAACCCGTTCCTGAACCAGCTCCTCGGTTGGGCCGACGATCTCAGACGGCTGGGGGTGCGGGCGAACGCCGATTACCCCCGCGATGCCGAGCGGGCTCGCGAGCACGGGGCCGAGGGCATCGGCCTGTGCCGGACCGAGCACATGTTCTTCGAGGCGGACCGGCTGCCGATCGTTCAGCGAATGATCCTTGCGAAGAGCCCGAAGGAGCAGGATCAGGCGATCGCCGAGCTCCTGCCCCTGCAGCGCGCCGACTTCGACGGCCTCTTCCGGGCGATGCACGGCCTGCCCGTGATCATTCGCCTCATCGATCCGCCACTGCACGAGTTCCTGCCGCCGCACCGCGACCTGCTGTCGGAGATCGCCGACCTCAAGGTGCGACTCCAGCACGTCGACAGCCTGGCGGCGATCGACACGCTCCTCGAGGAACTGCGGGGCAAGCAGGGCATCCTGGAGCGCGTCGAGCAGTTGCACGAGGAGAACCCGATGCTGGGCACTCGCGGCGTCCGCCTCGGAATACTGATCCCGGGGCTCGTGCGCATGCAGGTCCGTGCCATCTTCGAGGCGGCGTGCCGCTGTGCCGCGGCCGGCGTCGACGTCCACCCGGAGGTCATGATCCCGCTGGTCAGCCACGTCAACGAGCTGCGGACCATGCGAGGACTGCTCGAGGCGGAAGCGAAGGACGTGATGGAGGAGACCGGCACCGAGGTCCCCTACCGCTTCGGCACCATGATCGAGATTCCCCGCGCCGCGTTGACGGCGGGTGAGATCGCCGAGGTGGCCGAGTTCTTCTCGTTCGGGACCAACGACCTCACGCAGACGACGTTCGCGATCTCCCGCGACGACGCCGAGCAGGGCTTTCTGGTCGATTACCTGCGCTCGGGGGTCCTGCCCTCGAACCCGTTCGCCACGCTAGACGCGGAGGGCGTCGGACGCCTGATGGACATGGCGGCGAAGGCCGGTCGGGCAACCCGGCCCGACCTGGAGGTCGGCATCTGCGGCGAGCACGGCGGGGACCCCGAGAGCGTGGCGCTGTGCCACCGCCTGGGCTTGGACTACGTGTCGTGCTCACCCCTCCGGGTGCCGATCGCCCGCCTCGCTGCGGCTCACGCCGCGATGGACGAGTCCGACGCCTGAGCCGAGGGGGCGCGCAGCAACGCGACGGTGTCGATGACGAAGGACACGCACAGCGAGGCCAGCGCGACGGCGACGACCGGGACCGCCACGCGCGAGGGAATGATGGGGCCGAGGGCGACCAGGAGCGCGATGCCCTGGATGACGCAGACGACCTTGCGGCGCAGGCTCGGCCCCAACTTCCCGCGCAGCGCGGGCAGGGCGGCTCCCGCCGCGACGAACGCGTAGCGCAGGGCGCCGATTCCCCAGACCCACGGGCCGACCGCGCCGCTGCGCCAGGCGAGTCCCGAGAGCACCAGCAGCAGCGCGGCGTCGGTCTCCATGTCGAAGCGGGCTCCGAAATCGGTGCCCGTACCCGTGCGCCGCGCCCACCAGCCATCCACGCCGTCCAGCATCAGCGCAGCCGTACCGAGCCCCACGATCCACCACCGGGCGCCCGCGCCGAGAGGGGCGGGATGCAGCAGGAAGGCGGCGATCGGCGTCGACAGGACGAGACGGGCTAGCGTCACCCGATTGGCCCCCCCCATTCCACGCCCGGGGAAGCGCTCGGGCATCGTCCGAAGGATCGTCGCGCCCGCGATGGCGTACACGAGCAGCGCCCACAGAGCGAACGTCGGACCGCGTCCCGCGCCGACGCCCGCCAGGGCACCGATCGCGAGCACGGGCACTGCGCCCGCGAGCAGATCGATGCGAGCCTCACGGCCCGCCGGGTCGCCGGCGAGTCGCGAACGAGGAGAGGATGCGACAGTGGACATGGCCGAACAGAACACCGCGCGGGCCTTCTGGGTCCGGGAGCCGGGGCGGGGAGCGATCGTCGGCGAGACGCTCGCCGCCCCCGCGGAGGGCGAGGTACGGGTCCGAGCGCTCTACTCGGCGGTCAGTCGGGGCACCGAATCGCTCGTCTTCCGGGGCGAGGTCCCCGCAGAACTCGCCGCGTCGATGCGGTGTCCCCACCAGACGGGGGAATTTCCGGGCCCCGTGAAGTACGGCTACGCCAGCGTGGGGGTGGTCGAGGCGGGCCGGGGCGCCGCAGCCGAGGCCCTCGTCGGCCGCGAGATTCTCTGCCTGTACCCCCACCAGGATCGCTACGTCGTCCCGGCCGCGGACGTGGTCCCGCTCCCCGCCGGCCTACCGGCGGAGCGAGCCGTCCTCGCGCCCAACCTCGAGACGGCGGTGAACGGGGTGTGGGACTCCGGGGCCGGGGTGGGCGATCGCGTCGCCGTCGTCGGCGCCGGCGTCGTGGGATCGCTGGTCGCCTGGCTCTGCAGCGCGACGGTGGGCAGCGAGGTTCTCGCGATCGACCCCGAGCCCTCTCGGGCCGAGGTCGCCGAAGCGCTGGGCTTCCGATGGGCGCCCGAGGCGCCGCGTGACTTCGAGGCCGACGTGGTCGTCCACGCCAGCGCCACCGAGGCCGGCCTTTGCACCGCCCTCGAACTCGCCGGCGTGGAGTCGCGGGTGGTGGAGCTGAGCTGGTTCGGGGCGCGGCCCGTCTCGGTGCCCCTGGGCGGTGCGTTCCACCCTCGCCGCATCACGATCCGCTCGAGCCAGGTGGGTCGACTGCCGCCGGAACGCGCCCCCCGGTGGGACCACCGCCGCCGCATGGAGCTCGCGCTGCGACTGCTGCGGGAACCGGCTCTCGACGCCCTGATCCGCTCCGAAAGCGCGTTCGACGACCTGCCGCAGGTTCTCGAGACCCTGGCCGCGAGCTCGGGCGGCGACGTCCTGTGCCATCGCGTCGTGTACCGGCAGCCCACCGAAGACGAGGCCTGATCTCGACCTCGACAACACGTGAAGTCCTATACCACAAACCCCTGCTTGCCAAGACTATGTACTCATTGACCGTACGCGACCACTTCATGATCGCCCACAGCTTCACGGGCGAGGCCTTCGGACCGGCGCAGCGACTGCACGGCGCCACCTACGTCGTCGACGCGACCTTCCGCCGCCCGGAACTCGACGACGACGGTCTGGTGGTCGACATCGCACTGGCCGGCCGCGAGCTGAAGTCGGTTCTCGACGCGCTCAACTACCGCAACCTGGACGACGTCCCGGAGTTCGAGGGCGAGAACACCACGACCGAGTTCCTCGCGCGGGAGATCCACGAACGGATCGTGGCGGCGATCCACGAGGGGCGGCTCGGACCGGGTGCGCCGGGGTGTGAGTCCCTCGAGGTGGTCCTGCGGGAGTCGCACGTGGCGTGGGCCGGCTACACGGGTGCGGTGTGAGCCCTCCCCTGCACCTGGTGGTACCGGGGAGCATCGATCAGCGAACCGGTGGCTACATCTACGACGC
>JAHHMJ010000098.1 GCA_018678395.1 Gemmatimonadota bacterium
TTCCGCCACCTCCACGGCTCTCTCCGGCAGCAGCTCGATCACGCGATGGTAGAGCTGATCCCTGCGGTACGGCTTTTTGAGGAGAGGCAATTCGGCACGAGCGGCGAGGGGCCCGGCGGCGTCCAGATAGCCGGTCGACAAGAGAATCGGCAGGTCGGGCCGTCGCTCGCGAAGAGCCTGGGCCGCCGCTACGCCCCCCATGCGCGGCATGGTGAGGTCCATCAAGACGAGATCGATCGCCTCGGGATCCTCGTCGAAGTGCTCCAGAGCCTCGACCCCGTCGCGGGCACCCACCACCTGCAGGCCCATTGCCTCGAGCATGGTCTCGGCCACCTCGCGCACCGTATCCTCGTCGTCCACGACCAGCACGGTGCCCTCGAGCGTGCCGATTCGTCCAAGATCGAGTAGCGGCGCCGCGGCCGGCCTCATGTGCGCGGGCAGTGCCGGCAGGAGCACCTGGATTTCGCTTCCCCGTCCTGCCGTCGTGCGCAGGGTGAGCGCGCCCTGATGGCCCCGCACGATGCCGAGCACCGCGGCCAGTCCCAGGCCCCTGCCCCGAGCCTTGGTACTGAAGAACGGGTCGAAGATGCGCTGTCGCGTCTCTTCGTCCATGCCGACACCGGTGTCTGCGACGCGCACACCGACCCACGGTCCGAGGCCCGAACGCTCGTCGACGACCGCATCCTGCTCCCGGACGGGATTCCCCGTCGCTTCGAACGTGGCCACCTCGATCCACCCACGACGGCGACCGACGGCGTCGGCGGCGTTGGTGAGCAGGTTGAGCACCACCTGACGCAGTTGCACGACGTCGCCGTTCACGGCCTTGAGATCGGGTGACAGGCGGAGCGTCAGCTCGGCCGTCGGCGGCAGCGACACCTCCATCAACTCGGTCATCTCCTGGACGACGTCGTTCAGGTCGACCGGCTCCACCGCGGAGCGTCCCTTACCCGCGTAGGCCAGCATCTGCTGACACAGGTCGGCGGCTCGCTGCGAAGCCCGCAGTACCTCGTCCACGTGGTCCCGTGCCGGATGCCGCCCTTCGAGCGCAGCCTCGGCGAGATCGGCGTTCCCCATGATCGCGACGAGGAGGTTGTTGAAGTCGTGCGCGATCCCTCCAGCCAGCAACCCCAGGCTCTCGAGACGCCGGTTCTGCTGCACCTGTTCTTCGAGTCGACGACGCTCCGTGAGATCCCGGAGCGCCCAGATGCGACCGGAGATCCAGTCCTTCCTGCGCAGCGGGGCCGCGAAACGTTCGAACGTCCGCCCGTCGTCGAGCTCCACCTCGTCGAGGATTTCCTGCTCGGACTCCAGCAGCTCCGGCAGTTGCTGATCCGTCAACTCGAGCAGTGCGGCCACGCGCGGATCGTCGTGCGTCAGACGCATCGGCGGAGCCTCGGACCCGCTGGGGTCCCAGAGCGCGGCGAAGCGGCGGTTGGCGAACGAGACGTTCCCCTCGGTGTCCGCGGCGACGATCGCGTCGGCCGTCGCCTCGAGCACCGATCGCAGACGGTCCTGGATCCGCACGAGGGCCCGCGCGCCCCGTTTGCGATCCTCCACCACGCCTGCGACCACCAACGCCGTGATCGCGTTGATCGCGACGAACAGCCAAAGCTGGAAGAGGCGCTCGTTCACCCCGAGCGTCGGAGACGCGAACGGGCCCGTATCGAGAGCGGTCGCGCCCATCGCCACGACCGAGAGGATCAGATTCGCCGTCGCCGCCCCGGGGATCCCGAACCGGATTCCGGCCCAGATGAGCAGAGGGAAGGGAGCGTACAGCAGGCGCCGGCCCGGTGTCGCGGGGTCGTAGGCCCAGAAGATCAGGAAGCCGAGCACGGCGACCGAAGCCATCGCCACCATGGCCTCGACCACGCGGGGAACCGTCCACGCCCGGCTCTCGCGAAGCGCCAGGATGAGCGGCGCGATGAGGATCATTCCGTTGGCGTGCGTCAGCCACCACAGAATCTGGATCCCTCCGTAGCGCTCCCACGGCACCCCCTCGAAGGCGACGAGAGACAGCGTGGACAGCGCGGCCGCCACCCCACCGGCGAGCCCCGCCGCGAGCACTACCAGCGCCGCGATGTCCAGTCCACTCTGGAGGCTCCCATCCACTCCTACGCGGCGCAGCAGCAGTCCGGCGATCACCGCCTCGGCCGTGTTCGCGGTACCCGTCCCCAGACCGTGGAGAAGGCTCCCGCCGGTGATGGTGGTGACGAGGAGCTCGGCGGCGAACAGAACGGGCCAGATGCGCGGCCCGAGGCTGAGCACTGCGGCCAGAGACACCCCACTGCCCAGCCACACGACTCTCTGGAGCTCCAGGTCGACGCCGAACCACTCGGGCTGGAGCGTGAAGACGCCGATGGCGAGATACGCGACCAGATAGAGCAGGGCCGGAAGCACGAGGGAGCGGGTCGAAGCGCGCAGCACCGGAGTGGCCGGAAGGGAGGAAGGCGATGTCGTTCCCGCATCATGCGGTAGCGGCGCCACCCGAGGCAACGACGGACCCCGGACTTGCGCGCCGGCCATCGAGGTGGACTCTTGGTCGGGTTCGTCCCCCCTCCGATCGAGGAGTCGTCATGCGCGGTCGCCCGCCGTGGGTCCCGACACCCACCATCGTCGCCACCCTCACCCTCGTCGCCCTCGCCGGGTGCGGCGGGGACGCGCCCCCCTCGGAGGCCGGCGGCTCGGGCGAAGCGGCCGAGGCCGTCCGTTCGCTGGACGAGATCCTGAACGACGATCAGCCGATCTTCGGCATGTTCTCCGGGCCTCAGACTCCGGAGCAGGGTCGCGCTGTCGTGGCGAACCGCGATGCCGACTTCATTCTCTATTCGATGGAAAGCGGGCCGTTCGACATACCGGCCATGCGCGCCTACATGGACGCGATGGACGCGGAGGCGGGCGCTACGGGTCTCGCGGCCCAGCCGGTCTGGTTACGGGTGCCGGCCATCCACAGCGACGAAGCGGCCGCGCCGGAGTACGCCGCCCAGGCTCTGGAGGCGGGTGTCGACGGGATCGTCTTCCCGCATGTCACCACGGCGACGGAGGCCGCCACGTCGGTCGCCCTCATGGGTGAGCCGTGGCCCCTCGGGGACTCGGGGCTGAACGTCCTGATCGTCGAAGACCGTGAGGGCGTCTCGAACGTCCGCGAGATCATGGCGACGCCGGGCCTTTCGGTGGTCTTCGCGGGCCCCGGTGACCTGCGCCGCGCCTACGAGGGCGACATGGAGGCGGTCGAGAACGCCATCCAGACCGTGCTGTCCGCCTGCCTCGAGTTCGAGGTACCGTGCGGTGTGACGGCCGGCGTGGACGACATCGAGACGCGCCTCGATCAGGGATTCCGGGTGATCATCGTCACCCAGGAGGAGGCGCTGGCGGCGGGGCGGAGGCACGCAGGGCGCTGAGCCCCCGCCCCGCGCGAATCAGCAGCTACGGCAGTTGTTGTTGTTCTCGCTGCCCAGGCTCTCCAGCAGAGCCACCGTCTCCGGGTAGGGCTGCACGCGCTGAACCGGACCGTTCGCCATGTCGGCGGTGGTCTGACCCCGGCGAGAGACCAGCGTAACGTCGGCCCCCTGCTCGACGAGGTAGAGGATCAGCTCGTTGTGCCCACGCGACGCGGCATGGTGGACCGGCGAGAACCCGTCGTGATCACGGGCGTTCACGTCCGCACCCAACTCCTCGACCAGGTACTTCACGGCGGGAATCCAGCCGTCCGGCACCGAGCGATGGGCATTGGCTGCGTAGCCCTGTCCGAAGCCCACGCCCGAAGCGGCGTGGATCGGATAGATCGCCGGCCCACCGACGGGCACCGGCTCCAGACCGGACTGGTCCTCCTGGTCGTCACCGCCCCGGCGGAAGCGCCGCTGGGGTTGCTTGCGGGTCGGGATGTTCGGATCCGCACCCCACGCGACGAGGAGCTGCATCGCCCCCACGTCCGCGGCGTAGGCGGCCCGCCAGAAGGCCGTGGCCCCGTCCACGTTCACGCCGAGCAGGTCGAAGTTGTAGGACATGTACCAGATGTGCTTCGACACGCGTGCGTCCACGTCGGCGCCGGCCTCCAGCACCTTCTCCATGAACTCGAGATAGGAGTGCTGCTGCTGCTCGTGCGCCTTCGGCTGCGGATACAGAGCCTTGGGGGCCCAGTGGACGTTGATCGCCCCGAAGAGCGGCGTCACGCCGGCGTCGGACGCCAGATTCACGTCGGCCCCGCGCTCCATCAACTCGAGAGCGAGGTCGAAGTGCCCGTTGATCGTGGCGAGGACCATCGGGCTGGAGTGATCGCCGCCCGTGACCTGGTTCACGTCGGCACCGGCATCGATCAGCGCCAGCGCCGCCTCGGTGTGCCCCTCGCGGACCGCGTGGTGCAGAGGCGACAAGCCGCCGTGGCCGCCGACGAGTTCACCGTAGCTGAGCGGGCGAGCCTCTTCATCGGCGGGGGGAGGAGCGGTCGGAAGACCCTGTGCGTCGCGATCCTCCTCGACCTCCTCCTCGTCACCCTCATCTTCGTCCGCCTCTTCCTCCTCGGCGGTCTCGTCCTCTTCCTCGGAGGGCTCCTCTTCTTCCTCGGAGGGCTGCTCTTCCTCCTCGGGCTCTTCGTCCTCGGTCTCCTCGTCCTCCTCGGGAGGGCTCTCGCCGGACAGATCGACCGGCGCTTCGTCTCCCGCCGTCGCCTCGGCGAGACGCTGTGCGCGGAGCTCACCCATGCGCGCTGCGTACGCACGCGACTCCACGGCGTCTTCCTCTTCGAGATCGCGCAGGATCAGGACCTTGGACGTCGTGGTGACGTCCGCACCCGCCAGGACCAGCAGGTCGACGACGCCCTTCCGACCTCCATCGGCGGCCCACATCAGGGGCGTTTGATTCCACGCGTTCTCGGTCGCGTCGACTTCCGCTCCGCGATCGAGAAGAGACCGCACCGCCTGCTCGTCGCCCGACCGGGCGGCCAGGTGCAGAGCCGTCACACCGGTCGAGGTCGTGACGTCCGGATCGGCGCCGGCCGCGAGGAGCGCCTCGACGACGCCCCCATGGCCTCCCTCGGCCGCGATCATGACCGGCGTGTACGGGCCTAGACGCGTCGCCGCATCGAGGTGCCCACCGGCGTAGACGAGCATCTCGGCCAACTCCACGTGACCATGCCGCGCCGCCCAGTGCAGGGCGGTCATGCCGTCGCCCTGCGCCGCGTTCACGTCCGCGCCGCCCTGCAGCAACTGACGGACCTCGGACACGTCTTCGCGCATCGCGGCGTCGGCGACCGGAGCCTCCGGATTGCCGGCGCCGGTGAAGACGAGTGCGGCGGCGAGCGCCAGCACCACATCCATCCGCAACCTCGCGCCCTTCGCGCGGGCGCGGCGGCGGGTCATCCGGCCTCCGTCGCCACGGACGGAGCGCTGAAGGAGAACTCGCCGGTGCTGTCGCCGAACGATTCCTTGTCTTCCAGCCCCAGGCCGTGCATCAGCGAGAGCATGACGTTCGCCATCGGCGTGCCGTCCTCGGCCCGAATGTGCTGGCCGCCCTCGAGCGCGCCGTTGGTGCCGCCGAGAACGACGAGCGGACAGCGCTTGTGGTTGTGTACGTTCGGATCGCCCATCGGCGAGCCGTAGATGATCGTCGTCTTGTCGAGCAGGGTGGAATCGCCCTCCTCGAGCTCGGCGAGCCGGTCCATGAAGTACGGCAGCATGCCGACGTGGTACCGGTTGATCTGCGCGAAGTCCATGATGTTGTCTTCGTTGTCGCCGTGGTGCGACGCCGGGTGGAACGGCTTGTCCACTCCGCTGCCCGGGTACACCCGCGAGGACCCGTCGCGGCCCATCTTGAACGAGAAGACCCGCGTCACGTCCGACGCGAAGGCGAGCGCCTGCAGGTCGAACATCAGCTTGACGTGCTCCTCGAACGAGTCGGGCACGCCGGCAGGGGCCGACGGAAGCGCCCGGACCTCACCGCTGCGGTTCTGCGCCTCGACCATCTCGATGCGGCGCTCGATCTCGCGGATGTTGGCGAGATACCGGTCGATACGACGCTGGTCCTCGGAGCCGACCGCCCGCTTGATCTCGGCCACCTCACGCGTGACCCAGTCGAGAATGCTCATGTTGGTGCGCCTGCGCAGCGCCCGCTGCTCGGGCGTCCCACCGGCACCGAACAGCTGATCGAAGACCACCCGCGGATCCCGGATCATCGGGAGCGGCTCGGTCTCCGCGGCCCAGCTGATGGTGTCCGTGTAGACGCAGGCGTACCCGTATGCGCAGCCCCCGGCCTGGTCGACCGGCTCGATGCACAGCTGCATCGAGGGAATCGGAGTGCCCTGACCGTAGCGCTGGGCGAACATCTGGTCCATCGACTGCCCCACACGCACGTCGGACCCCTCGGTCTGGTGCGGACGGGACTGCGTCAGAAAGACCGCGCTCGAACGGAAGTGATCGCCACCGATCTCTTCCGGCTCGAAGGCTTCGGCCATGCGCACGTCCGTGTTCGACACGATCGTCATCATGTTCCGGTACGACTCGAGCGGGCTCAGGCTGCTGCCCGACAGGTCGAAGTCACGGCCGACGCCCTTCGGCGCCCAGAGGTTGTTCTCCAGGCCGTACTTCGCGGCGCCGGCGGCGCCGTGTACCATCTCGATGGCCACGAGGCGACCGCGCTCTGCCTCCGCTCGGATCTGACCCATGACGCGCCCGGCAGGGGTCATGGCATCGAGCAGGGGGAGCGAAATGGTGGCCCCGAGGCCCCGAAGGAACGTGCGACGCGGGATGTGCTTTCCGGTAATGAACATGGTGGTGTCTCGGCGAGGGGTCAGTACGAGGCTTCGATGGTGGCGATGTCCAGGTCGGCTTTCATCGTGAACGCGGGGCTCTGGACGATCCCCGTGATGAAGGCCGATATGCGATAGTCTTCGGCTGCCGCCTGGCGCACGATGGAGCGCACCGTCGGCATGTCGTAGTACTCGACCCGGCGCCCGAGGGCGTAGGCCATGAGGTTTTCGGTGAACGTCCGCAGGAGCGGATCCGGCCGGCTGAGCAGCGCAGTGCGCAGGTCTGCGACCGAGGTGAGCGGCGTTCCGTCGTACAGCTCACCGCCGACGTCGATGTCGTTGCCGGAGTCCTTGATCCGCCAGCGACCGGTCACGTCGTAGTTCTCGAGAGCGAGTCCGAGCGGATCGATCATCGAGTGGCACGAGTTGCAGCTCGGGTTGGCCCGATGCATCTCCATCTGCTCGCGCACGGAGAGGAACCGACCGTCCTGTGCATCGCCCGTCTCTTCGAGTCCGGGCACGTTCGGCGGCGGCGGTGGCGGCGGTGTGCCGAGCAACACCTCCATCACCCACTTCCCACGCAGGACCGGCGAGGTGCGGTTGGCGTGCGACGTGAGCGTGAGGACGCTGCCGTGACCGAGCAGTCCGCGGCGCCTGTCATCGGGATACTGCACCTTCTCGAAGTCGACGCCCGCGACACCGGGGATGTCGTAGTGCTGCGCGAGCCGCTGGTTGACGAACGTGTAGTCCGCCGTCATCAGCTCGAGAACGCTCCGGTCCTCGGCGACCAGGTGGTTGAAGAACCGAATCGTCTCCTCGACGAGGTCCTCCGCCAACTGGGTGTCGTAGTCGGGATACCTCAGCGCGTCCGGGTGCACCTTCTCGATGTCCGACAGGCGCAGCCACTGGGCGGCGAAGCGATGGCCGAGACCCTCGGCCGCCGGGCTGGCGAGCATGCGCTCGACCTGGGCGCCCATCACGTCGGGGTCGGACAGGCGACCCTCGTCGGCGACCGAAAGCAGCTCGTCGTCCGGGGGCGAGCCCCACAGGAAGAACGAGAGACGCGTCGCGAGGTCGAGATCGGACAGCGCGTAGACGCCCTCGATCTCGGTCGGGGCCGCCAACTCCTCGATGCGGAAGAGGAAGTGGGGGCTCGCCAGGATGGCCTGCAGTGCGATTCCGATCCCGGCCTCGAAGCCGCCCTCGTCCTCGCCCTGGCGATAGAACGCCATCAGGTCCGTGAGGTCGTTGGATTCGATCGGCCGGCGGAAGGCCCTGGTCGCGAGGCGGGTGATGATCCGCTCGGCGCAGGCCTCCTCCTCACCCGGGGCCGTCGGGCGGCACCGGAAGATCTCGCGGCGGCTCGGTGTATCGGAGACGCCGGTCACCGTGAGCGGGCCACCGATGCGCAGCTCGCGAAGATGCGGCACCGTGGTGATCCCGTAGGCGAGGCCGATCTGGGTAT
This sequence comes from Gemmatimonadota bacterium, assembly GCA_018678395.1. Classification (GTDB taxonomy): domain Bacteria; phylum Gemmatimonadota; class Gemmatimonadetes; order Longimicrobiales; family Gaopeijiaceae; genus Gaopeijia. The sequence goes on from JAHHMJ010000098.1 coordinate 8,205, forward strand.
CGGCCAGCGAGTGTCCGATCGGCGAGAGGACGTCGGCCACCGGGCCCTCCTGCGTGGGCAGGAAGGCGGCCGATACCCGGTGCGGACCGGCACGGATGTCGACCGGCGGGGTCTCGATCTCGGTACCGTTCGGATCGGACTGCGACATCCAGCGCTCGATCTCCAGGACCGCGACCCGCTCGCCGTCGATCGAAATCTCGAGCACCTCGTCGCGAGCCGTCCGCCCGAACAGCTGACCCGTCGGGGTCGGCTGCATCAGAACCCGGAAGCGGTACTCACCGTCCGCCGGGAAGGTGTGGACTACGCTGAGGCCGCCGCGCGTCCCGAACGGAGCCCCCTCGACGTACTCCGTCTGGGAAGCCAACCGCGGCACCTTGTAGGTCGCCTCGGTGGCCGTCGCACCGGGATCGCCCACGGCGAGCCGGCTGACTTCGGCGGCCGCATTGAGGTAGGCGTCCATGAGCGTGGGCGACAGCATCTGCACGTCGGCGATGTTGTCGAAGTTCGCGCTCTTGGTATCGGGCGGGAGATACGCCTCGGGATCGATGTCGAGCGCCAACAGGTCCCGCACCGAGGCCGCGTACTCGGCCTGGTTCAGCCGCTGGAACGTGCGCGTTCCGGGTCGGGGCGCCAGGGCGGCCGCTTCATCGACCGTCCCCTCGAGCTGGCCGGCGAGCCCCTGGAGCTCGGACTCCTCCGGACGCCGGGCACCCGGCGGGGGCATCATCCCCGCGCGCAGCTTCCGGATCATCCGCTCGGCCACCTCGGCCTGCTGGTGTGCCGACGCGGCGTCGAACTCGTCGAGCGAGAAGTTGCCCACGAGCCGGCGATCGTTGTGGCACCGCGTACAGTACCGTTCGATCAGCTCGTTGCTCTGATCGGGGTTGACCGGGCGCCACGAGACCATTCCTGGCCCGAGTTCGGGTCCGGGACCCGCGGAGCCCGTCCCGGCCGACATGCCCACTAGAGCGACGCCAGCCACGGCGAGTAGTCCGATTGCCTTCATGCGCGACCTCTCGAGGAGTTCAAACTTCAAGGATCGACGGGTAAACGTATGGCTAGACCCATCGAGGGACCAGAATAGGGCGGGTCCCCGGCGCCACGCCAGTCATTTTCTTGCCCGCTCTTCGGCGAACGGCCCATGATGCCCTTCGATGTCGAGCCGGAATCACGCCCACGGCTCGCGGCCGAACCCTTCGACCCCGGTGTCCCATGAGCTTCGTTCGTCACGCCGTCTTCGCCCTCACCGCCGGGCTGCTCGTCGCCGCGCCGGTGTCCGCCCAGGGACAGCTCGAAGCCGAGCTGGCCGAGCCCCGTCCGATCGATGCCCTCAATTCCGTCTGGATCGAGGAGCTGACGTGGATGGAGGTCCGCGACGCGCTGCGCGAGGGAAAGACGACCGCGATCGTGTCGACCGGCGGCATCGAGCAGAACGGTCCCTACCTGGCGACCGGGAAACACAACTATGTCCTCGATCTGGCCTGCGAAGGCATCGCGCGAGCACTCGGCGACGCCCTCTGCGCACCCATCATCAAGCTCGTACCCGAGGGGGCGCACGACCCGCCCAGCGGCCACATGCGCTACCCCGGCACACTCAGCCTGCGACCCGAGACCTTCGAGGCGGTGCTGACCGACGTCGGTCGCAGTCTGGCCGCCCACGGCTTCGAGCACATCGTCTTCATCGGTGACAGCGGCGGCAACCAGCGCTCGATGGCGGCGGTCGCCGAGAGCCTCGATGCCGAGTGGGTCGACGTGCGCGCCCATTACGTCCCGGAGTTCTACCGGTACGCAGAGGTCTTCGAGTTCATGGACAGCGAACTCGGCATTGTCGAACCCACGAACGACGGGCTTCATGACGACTTCGTGATTACCTCGATCATGATGGGCCTCGATCCCGAAACGGTGCGCTTCGATCAGCGGGTTGCCGCCGGCAAAGCGTCGATCAACGGACTCTCCCTCGAGCCGCTGGAGCGCACCGTCGAGATCGGTCGGAAGCTCCTCCAGTTCCGGGTGGACCGGACCGTGGAAGCCATCCGGGCCGCCCGAGACGGAACCGCTCCGGAACCTGCTTACTAGATCTCGACACGCGACGTTCCGATTTCGTTGGGAACTCCGGAGGTCGCGCGGCAGCCGTCGGTTCAGCCGCCGGCCGGCGCCCCGAAGCGCAGGAGTGACGAGGACACCGTGCCGTCGGGGCCGATGGTGACCACGTAGATCCGATCGTATTCCAGGGTGGCGATCGGCGACACGGGATCGCCGCCCAAGGCCTGGACGACGGCGGGCGTGGTGTTCGAATGGCCGACGACGACGTGGCGTCCCGGAGCGCGGAGCCCCTCCACGAAGGCCTCCATCGCCCGAGCGTCTCCGGGGTCGTACTCCCCCACCTCGAGGCCGAGCAAATCGGCGAGCGGCGCCGCGGTCTGACGCGTGCGCGCGTAGGGGGTCGAGTGCACCGCGGTGATCCCGGCATCCGAGAGCAGGCGGGCGAGGGCCTGCGCCCGCGCATGCCCCGCGTCGGAGAGGTCCGGGTCGGCCTGATGCTCCATGCCGTCGTCGGTGCGCTCGGCGTGCCGTACCACCCACACGACCGAAGCCGCTTCGGTCTCGGCAGACGTCTGCCCCGCGAGCGCCGGGGGTACGGCAAGGATCAGCGCCAGCAGGCACAGGAACACCGAACGCCGCGTCGTTTCGGACCGTCGATACATCAGCTCTCCTCGGGCCGCAGCCCGGCTCGCGCGGCCGCCGCCCAGCCTTCGAGGCGTCGGGCCTCGTCGAGCAGTCGGTCCCGGCCGGCAGCAGTCAGTTCGTAGTATTTTCGCCGCGCGTCCGCATCGGGCGCTTCGCCCGCACCCAGTTCCTGAATCCAGCCGGCGTCCGCCAGGTCGCGCAGCACCCCGTACAACGTCGCCGGCCACAGAACCATCCCGCCCGCGGTTCGCTCCTCGACGGCGTCGCGAATCGCAAAACCGTGGCGAGGACCCTCGGAGAGAGCCAGCAGAACCTGGAACCAGTGCGGCTTGAGCGGCGTCGACTCCATGATGTTACTCCGACCGTAGGGCCTCGACGGGATCGACGCGCGAAGCCCGCAGGGCGGGGATGAAGCTGGCGAGCATGCTGACGACCAGCAACAGGAGCGTCGTGCCGCCGAGCACCCAGGGGTCGGTCGCGGAGACCTCGTAGAGAAGCGTTCTTAATACGCGCGTGAGGCCCACCGCACCGACCAGCCCGACCGCCAGGCCCAGCAGGGTCACGCCGAGGCCCTGCTTGACGACCATGCTCCTCACGTCGCCCGCCGCCGCCCCGAGAGCCATCCGTACACCGAGCTCGCGTGTCCGTTGGGCCACCACGTACGAAATCACGCCGTAGATGCCCACGGTGCCGAGGGCCAGCGACAGGACGGCGGCGAGCCCGAGGAGAAGGGCGGTGAACGAGGTGTCGGCCAGATCCCGCGCCAACATCTCCTCGACCGTTTCGGCGACCGAGATCGGCACGCCCGGGTCCAACTCGCGAAGGGCCGACCGGACCGCGGGTACCACGAGATCGGCGGGGGGCCCCTCGACCAGCACGGCCATCTGCAGGGACGGATCACCGATGTCGACGGTCTCGGCCGTCCGCAGGATGCCCGGGCGAAGCTCGTTCTCCACCCCATCGATGCGGACGTCGCCGACCACCCCCACGATCTCCATCCAGGGGCCCTCGTCGCCGTCGCGGAGACGAGACCCGACCGGGTCGCCGGTCACGAACCGCTCGGCGAGGGTCTCGGTGATCCACACGACGGGAGCCCGCTCCTGCGTATCGGCCCAGGTCGGCCCTCGCCCCCGCACGAGGGGGATGTCCAGCGCCTCGAAGTAGCCGGGCGTGACGCGCTGGCGCCACGCGACGACCGGAGGCGCGTCCGCCGGACGATCCCAGCCCTCGATCTCGAACGAACCCGCGGAGTAGCCCCGCCCTTCGAGAGGGACCTGGCTCACCGCTCCGACCGCCTCGACCCCCGGCAAGCCCTCGAGCCGCTCCTGCAGTTCTCGGTAGAAGCGCGACGACGCGCCCGGTTCGGCGTACGAACGGTCGAGAGAGACCCGCACGCTCGTGACCCCCTCGGCGTCGATCCCCGGGTCGACCGACCGCAGCGCCTGGAAGCTCCGCAGCATCAGCCCCGAGCCCGCGACGAGGACGAGCGCGAGGGCGAGCTGGACCACGACCAGACCGTTCCGCGCCCGCAGTGCCCCGCGGCTCCCGGTGCTCCCCCGCATGCCGTCCTTGAGCGTGCCCGCGACGGCCCGGAGTCGTACACGCACGAAGGGAACCAGGCCGAACACGATCGTGGCCCCGAGCACCAGCGCGACGGCGAAGACGAGCACCGGAGGCGTGAGGCCGACCGCCTCGCGCCGCGGCAGTCCCGCCGGCGCGAGCTGCAACAGGGACCGCAGCGTGACCGAGGCGAACACCAACCCCAGAACGCCCCCCGTCACGGCGAGGACGCCCGACTCGGCGACGAACGTCCGCAGCAGATCAACGCGTCCCGCGCCCAGCGCCGTACGAACCGCCGTCTCCCGCTGCCGCGACTCCGCGCGCACCAGCACCAGGTTCGCAACGTTGGCGGCCGCGATCACGAAGACGAGTGCGACCGTTCCCATCAGGATCCACAGCGTCGCCCGGATCTCCGAGACGACCTCGTCCTTCAGCGGCGTGAGCGAAGCCGACCATCCCGCCGCCTCGAGAAGCGCCTCCTGCACATCGGGGAAGAACTCGGGGATGCGGGTCTGAAGCGCGTCGATCTCGGCCTGAGCCGCGGACAGATCGACACCGGGCGCCAGTCGCCCCAGTCCACTGTGGCTGAACGACCCGAATCCCTCGTCCGGGTCGAGTTCGAGGGCGACGATCGCCTGGAAGTCCTCGTCGGGCACGCGCACTCCGGCGGGCAGCACGCCGACGATCTCGACCGCCTCTCCGTCGAGCAGGAGGGTGCGGCCGACGACCGCGGGGTCGCGGCCGAAGTCGCTCGTCCACAGCTCGTCCGCGAGGAGCCCGACCGGCGGCGCACCGACCTCGGAGTCCGCCGCGACCAGCGCTCGACCCAGCGCCGGCCGGACCCCGAACACGGGGAAGAACCCGTCGTTCGTCGCCAGCACGGTGATGCGTCGCGCGTCCATGCCGGGCTCACCGGCGAGATTCCGCCCCTGGGTCTCGAGAGACGTGAAGGCGCTGAACGACGAGACCTCTCGCGCGTACATCAGCGCCGTGCCGTCGGATTGCGGCAGCGTCGGCAAATCGAGGCCCGGCGCGTGGTGTTCCAGCAGCACGATGGCGTCCGGATCCGGATACTCCAGCGGCTGCAGCAGCACTCCGTCGACCACCGCGAAGATCGCGACGTTGGCGCCGATCCCCAGCGAAAGGGTCAGCGCCGCGACCGTCGCATACGCCGGACGGCGCAGGAGGCCCCGCACCGCTTGTCGAACTGCCGTCGTCCACGCCCTCATCCTCTCCCCTCCCGCTCGCGTTCTGCGTTCACGTGCCCGTTCCGCCCCGATGCGCACGGCCAGGTCGGCCATGGCACGCAGCGCCGCCGCCGCGGCAGCCCCTCGTCCCCCGCGGTGCGACGCGCGCCGTACCAGCTCGGAGGCATCGAGCGCAGCCGCCTCGAGCATCTGCCGACGGGCACTCGCCGGCAGCAGAGCTCCGAGCCGGCGATAGGCCCCGAGGAGCCGCCGCGCGCGTCGATCGTGGGGTTCGGTTGAACGGGTCATGGAGAACGGTACGAAATCATATTGAATATGGTTTCATACCGATTCGAGCCACCGGTGGACGGCCTCCGCCATGGAGGCTCGGACCGCGTCGTCGTCCCGTCCGGAACGCTTGCGCACGTGGAAGCCGTGATCGGCATCCTCCTCCAGGTGCAGGGTCACCGACGAGCCGAGATCGTCGAGAACCGGACGCAGGAGGTCCAGGCCCGCGAGCGCGTCGCGCGTACCCTGAAGGAAGAGCATCGGGATGGACACGTCCGCGAGGTGCGCGGCACGATCGACGCCTGGCTTCCGCGCGGGGTGGAGCGGGAAGCCCACGAAGACGAGACCCGCCACACCACCCAGCGGGCGCTCCGCCGCAGCGGTCGACGTCATGCGCCCTCCGAACGACTTCCCGCCCGCGAGCAGCGGCAGATCCGGCCAGCGCTCGTCGCGGATCTCCGCCGCGCGGGCGACCGCTCGCCGCACCGCCGCGACCGCCACCGGCGCGCGATCCGGACGACGGCGACCTGCGGCCATGTACGGGAATTCCCACCGGAAGCTGGCGACCCCGACCTCGGCGAGGGCCTGCCCGAAGCGCTCCATGAAGTCGTGGCGCATGCCGGCCCCGGCCCCATGCGCGAGGCACAGAAGGGCGATCGGGTCGGCCGGAGCGACGAGCAGCGCAGGCAGTTCGGTAACATCTGCTTCCGGTACCACGAGCTCTTCAGCTTCGATCATCGTCCTCTCCGCGAAACCCGGCGCCACCCCACGGGGGTATCGCGCCCATGATCCACTTCACCAAGCTGGGGAGCGGCCGTCACGAGCTGCGAACGGAGACGGTGCTTCCCCTCCCGCGAGACCAGGTCTTTCCATTCTTCGCGGCGGCCGAGAACCTCGAGCGCATCACCCCGCCCGAACTCGGCTTCCGCATTCTCACGCCCCGCCCCGTCGAAATCCACCGAGGGGCCCGCATCGACTACCGACTCCGCCTCTTCGGCGTCCCCTTCGGCTGGCGCACTCACATCACGGAGTGGGACCCGCCGAACGGCTTCGTCGACACGCAGGAGGCGGGACCCTACCACACCTGGATCCACGAGCACCGCTTCGAGCCCGTCGCAGAGGGCACGCGGATGGTGGATCGGGTCGTCTTCCGCCTGCCGCTCGGGCCGCTCTCACGACCGGCGCTGCCGCTGGTCCGTCGCCAACTGCGCCGCATCTTCGGCTATCGCGAGAGGGTGGTTCAGGAGTGGGCAGGGGGTCGTCGACTCGGGCCCTGACGCTGGACTCGACCACGCCGACCACGGAGATTTCGGCGTGCGACGCGCAGCGACCACGCGCGGGTTTCCTCGCCAACGGATGGGACGATGTGTGGATGTGACCGAATCGGCATGGGACTGCTCGCGCTGCTGTTCATGCTGCCCAGCGGGGTGAGGGCACAGGGGGAGCCGGAGCTGCTTCCCGCACCCGGGTTCGCACTGGTGGCCGGGGTCGTCTCCACCGACTTCGGCGATGACGACCCGACGGGGGACGGGGTCGTGTTCGGTGTGCGGCTGGACCTGCCCCTCGGAAGCCATCTCGTTCTCGAGCCCTCGGGGGAACGACTGGCCCTCGACTACACGAGGGACGGCGGCGAGGAGACGTCGGTGCGCTGGCAGGCCGACTTCGCGCTGCGGGGAGAGCTGCCCCTGGGCCGTGTTCGTCCCTTCGCCGGCGGTTCGCTCGGAGCGTTGTTGTGGCCGGGTGAGGCACGCGCGCCCGAGGACGACTTCGTTACCGCGACCTACGGAGGACTCGCCGGCGTCGCGGTGTCGCTCACCGAACGCATCGGCGTCAGAGGCGAGGTGCGACTCCGCTGGCTCGACGGGCTCGAATCACGAACCACCACCCTCGCCGCCGGCCTCTACTGGCGCTTCTGAGGACGCGCTACCCAGTCCTGCGGCCTCCGCGGCCTCGCCGGCCACCGCTTCGGTGATGACCGCGGCCGCCATGTGCCCGGTCATGTTGGTCCCACTCCGGAACATGTCGGGGATGCGATCGATGCCGAGGAGAATCCCGAGTCCTGCGAAGGGTACGCCGACGGCACTCAACGCCGGCGCGAGCGTCATGATCGAGGCGCTGGGGACCGGGGCGACGGTCGAGGCGGCGAAGAAGCAGGCCACGGCGGCGCCCACCCAGGCGCCCGCCGGCACCTCGATGCCGTAGAGACTGGCCAGGAACACCACCGACGCACCCTGGAAGAGACCGCTCCCCGCCCGGTTCAACGATGCGGCCAGCGGTAGCACCAGATCGGCGACCCGGCGCGACACGCCGAGGGCGGGGGCATCCCGCAACAGCACCGGGAGGGTCGCGACGCTGCTGGTAGTCGTGAAACCCATGGTGTAGCTGGCGAGCGTTCCCCGGATGAAGGTGAGGGGAGAGACGCGTCCCAGCAGGGCCACCGCCGGCAGGTACACGACGATCATGAAGACGAAGAGCGTGACGATGACCGTCACCGCGAACACGGCCAGGGACAGCACGAGGTCCAAGCCCATGCGGGCGGTCGCGGGAGCAACCAGACCGAAGATCCCGACCGGCGCGGTCCACAGGATCCACTTCACCAGGACGATGAAGGCATCGGACACGGCATCGGCCAGGTCGACCAGACGGGTCCGCGACGCCTCGGCGAGAGTGCCGGCGGCCGCACCGACGAGCACCGCGAAGACCAGCAGGGGGAGAAGTCGGCCCTCGGCGGCAGCCGCGAAGGGATTGCGGGGAATCAAGCCGACCAGGAAGTCGACGAGGCCCGGAAGATCCGTCGCCGCGGCGGCGTCGGCGGTCTCGGGCAGCGGTACCGGGGGAGCCCAGCCCAGGACGAAATGCATCGCGGCCATCCCCATGACGACGGCGGGCGCGGTGGTGGCGACGATGAACCCCAGGGAGGCGCCACCGATGCGGCCGAGCGTTCTCGTGTCACCGAGCCGGGCGACACCCGCGAACACGATGGCGACCACGAGGGGAATCACCACCATCTGGATTCCGCGAATGAAGAGGTCGCCGAAGGGGGCCGAACCCTCGGCCACCATGACGAGCACCGGGGAACCGGTGATGGACGCGGCGAGGCCCACGACGAGGCCCACGACGAGGCCGGCCAGCATGAGGGTCGGGTTCATGGACGCGAAGCTACGCCCCGTCCGAGAGCGCGGCGAGCGTCCCGACGCCGATCAGTCCCGAGCGAGCTCGCCCAGGATCGTGCGGAAGTCCGTGAGCGACTCGACGGCATACAACCGCGAGTCGGCGATGCGGTCGAGCAGCGCCGAGGCGGCAGGCCCGCCCAGAACGACGCTCACACCCGACGGCAGCGCTTCGAGGAGGGACTCCAACTGCCCCGGAATGCCGTCGACCGCGAGCGGGTTGACGGTGCTGATGCCCACGACGCGCGCAGATACGGTCTCGGCGGCGTGCGCGAACTCGTCCGGGGGCAGGTCCTGTCCGAGGAAGGTCACGTTCCAGCCCTCCAGCGCCGCGGTCGCGCCCGCGAGGAGGGCGCCGAGTTCGTGCATCTCGCCGCTCAGCGTACCGACCACGACTCCCGGACCCCCGTTTCACCCCGCGAGGGTTCGACCATCCAGTGCAGAACGCGCTTGATGACCTCGGTAGCCATGTGCTCGTGAGCCGGCCGCATGCGCCCTTCGACCCACCGCTCCCCGATGGTGCGCAGGAGCGGCGCGACGAGGCGATCGGTGAAGGCCGAAGCTCCGAGCGTGACGACGGCCCGACGCAGCTCGGTCTCCAGTCCCTCGGCGTCCATCTCCTCGACGGCACTCCACGCCGCCGCCAGGGCACCGTCGACGCGCTCGTCGCCGACCTGGGCAGGACCCATGGCCGATCGATCCTCGCGTACGAGTTCACGTAGAGCGTCGGTCTCGAGTTCGGCCACCCGGCGGATCGCCCGCCCCGCGTCGGTCGCCCGCTTCAGCAGGAGCAGTCGCTCGATGTCGTCGTCGGAGTAGAGCCGCTGGCCGCCTTCGGAGCGACCCGGTTCCACGACGCCGTACCGACGCTCCCACGCGCGAAGCAGGGTGGGGGACACGCCGGTGCGGGTTGAAACTACCCGGATCGGATGACGCGGCTGGGAAACGGACAGTATGCTCATGGGACGTATGATACATGCGTGTACAGGGTATGTCAAACTAATTTGCTGTACACGCCTTGACGGTGTCCAAAGTTTGCTCTACACTTGTTGCACATTGCTTGTACGCAGATCCGAATCTGGTCTTAAAGGAGATTTCCCGAATGAACCGTCTCAACACGCTGGCCACCGGTTTCGCCGTCGCCGCCGCCTTCATGGCTGCCCCCGCCTCGGCCCAGATGGCCGAGAAGGACATCGTCGACGTGGCCGTCGAGGCCGGAAGCTTCACCACGCTCGCCGCCGCCCTGGAGGCCGCCGGGCTGGTCGAGGTTCTCAAGGGCGAGGGCCCCTTCACCGTCTTCGCTCCGACCGACGAGGCGTTCGCGAAGCTCCCCGAGGGCACGGTCGAGTCGCTCCTGCAGGATATCGATGCGCTCACCGCGATTCTCACGTACCACGTCGTCCCGGGTAAGGTCATGGCCGCCGACGTCGTCGGGCTCTCCGAGGCCGCCACGGTCAACGGCGCCAACATCAACATCGCCGTTCAGGGCGACGTCGTGATGATCAATGACGCGAAGGTCACCGCCGCCGACGTTGCGGCTTCGAACGGCGTGATCCACGTCATCGACACCGTCATTCTGCCCCCGGCGAACTGACGTTCAGGGGCGGCGGCTCGCCGCCGCTCCCATAGATCGCAAGCGGCGTCCGACTTCGGTCGGGCGCCGCTTTCGCATGGGCCTACTGGCCCCGGCGCCGAGAGACCCGCACCCTGTCGGTATGATCATCCGACCCGCCCCCCGTCCCCGATGAGTCGGCGCGGGGTCATCGCCTTGCTCGCCGTCTGGCTCGCGATCGGCGTGGGTACCGCCCTTCGACTGCACCATGCCGGCGGCGTGTTCGGCGAGGCGGTTCCGCTGGGCGACTCGATCGTCGCACAGCTCGCAGCCGGGGTACCCTGGCTGCTCGCCGCCGTCGTCGCGTGGTGGGCTGCGGGCCGCTGGCCGATTCGGCGGGACGAGGTGCTACGGCCGTTCACCATCCAGGCGTGGCTCGGCCTCGTCGTCATCGTCGGCCAGCAGGTGGTGCTCGCGGCGCTGCGGGCGACGGTCGTCGCTCCGGGACTGCGCCCCCTGGATCCGTGGGGCGCCATCATGGAGGAAGGCGTCACCCGCGGGCCCGCAGCACTCGCCGTGTACGGCGTGATCGCGTTCGTCGCCGGGGTCCTGCGGCGTTCGGACGCGCGCCCTCAGGGGGTCCCAGCAGCGGGGCGCGGTGCCGGACCGTCGTCGTGACGGCTCGCTCGCCGGCGCGCCGACTTCCGAGCCCGCTGTTCCGCTTCGACCATGCGGTCCAGGAACGCACGCTCACGCGGTGTGAGCGCGCGAACGTTGGTGGCTCGAAGCTTCGCCAGGACGAGCTCCACCTCCTCGCGGTTCACTTCGTGCAGGAGCGAGAGATCCAGAGACTCCCAACGATCCCTGGCCTCGAGGTCGAGCACGTAGGGTGACTTGTACTGCGAGTTCGGAGCTTCGACCCGCCGTTGCTTCTGCGCCTTCCGCGCCCTGCGGTAGAGCACCCACACCACCGCCAACGCGGCGGTGTTCACGGCCAGAAGTATGAAGAGCAGGGTCGTCATCGATTCCTCACGGTTCAGTCACACACCCTCTTTGACGCACAAACCCCCTCCCGGGTTTCGCCGGCCCTCGCGATCTTCGCAGGACGACGTCGCCTCCAACCGCCTTCGCATCATGTCTCCATCGCTTCGACTCGCATGGGTCGCTCCCCTCGCCGCCATACTCGCCGCACCGGGGGGTGAGTCCCCGCCCCGCTGGGGCGCGGACGGACACGTCATGGCCGGCCGTGCCGCGCTCGCGCGCGTCCCCGACGCCATGCCGGAGTTCTTCCGCGAGTCCGGCGATCAGCTCTCCTGGTTGAACCCCGAGCCCGATCGTTGGCGCTCCCGCGAGTTGCGGCCGATGGACCAGGGGTTCTCGTACGACCACTACATCGACTTCGAGAACGTGCCGGGCGACGCGCTCGACGCCCCCGACCGCTGGCGTTTCATCGAAGCCCTCTACGGCGCGGGCCTGATCCGCCCTGAGCGGGACGTAGGCTTCCTGCCCTACCGGATCGAAGAGCTCTATCAGCGCCTGCTCACCGGTTTCCGCCTGTGGCGCGACGCCGACGGAGACGAGCGGCGCTGGATCGAAGCACGGATCATCAACGACGCCGGAGTCCTCGGACACTACGTCACCGACGGCTCCCAGCCCCATCATACCACCATCCACTTCAACGGGTGGAACGCTTCGGGCGCTCAGCAGGCCCCGAACCCCGAAGGCTTCACCGAGGAGCGCGACTTCCACGGGCGCTTCGAGAGCGACTTCGTCCGCGAGCATCTCGCGTACAACGACGTCTTCTTCCGCGTGCCCCGCGAAACGCGCTTCCTCGGGACGCCCGACGAAGTACGCCGGGCCATTCATGCGTTCCTGCGGGACACGCACGCCGAGGTGGCGACGCTGTACCGGCTCGAGAAGTCGGCTCGGTTCGACCCCGACAGCGCGCCGCCGACGGAGCACGTCGAGTTCACGGCGGAACGACTCGCCGCGGGCGCCGCGATGCTGCGGGACCTCTGGTGGAGCGCGTGGCGCGATTCGGCCCGGCCTCCATCCGAACGGTAAAGACCCTCGCGCTCGGTCGTACCCCCTTCGACCGCACTCCTCCCGACCGAGAGCTCTCATGCGACTCCGTCTCGTCTCCTTCGCGCCCCTCGTCCTCGCTCTTCTCCCCGGGGGCATCGCCGGACAGAGCGCGCCCCCGGCCCCCACCGTGCCGGTCGCCGGAGATTGGAGCGTGTCGGCATCGCTCTTCACCTCGTCGACGGGCTCGGTCTTCACATTCGGGCGCATGCTCACGGACCGGCTCGCGCTCGGTATGGAGCTGGATCTGCGCAGAATCGACAGCGAGGAGACCATCGATGCGAGCGTGATCTCCAGGGGGGACGCTACCAGCTCCGACTACACCATCGGCCCGACCATCAAGTGGTACGGCACGCGAGACACCCCCGTCTCTCCCTATCTGCGCGCGAAGTTCGCCGTGGGATGGGACGACGAAGAGCTGATCATCCAGGACGAGGTTCAGCGGGTCGAGGACATCTTTCGCTACCAGGGGTCCCTGTCCATCGGAGCGGAGTGGTACCCGATCCGCTACCTCGGCATCGGGGCTCACGCAGGGCTGCAATGGCTGAACGAGTCGTACGACTCGGCCGTGAACGATGTGATCCGCGATCGCTCCACGACCACCTGGGGAACCTTCCGGTCCGGGCTCGAATTGCACTTCTACTTCCGCTGACCGGAAGGACGGGGGGAAACCTTCCGGGCGCGGACAGCGTCGGAGCAGGAGGAGGATCCCCACCACGGAGGCCGCATGCCCGACGAGACCGCCCCTCGGCCCGCCGGAGGGGGCGAGGCCCCGCCGCTGGACGCCGTCGATCCGGTCCTGAACGTCTTCGCACTCGCCAACGGCATGGACCTGCACCGCGACCGTTTCGACCCTCCCGACCGCGTCCTGGCGTGGTTTCTTAACGGACTGGAACGCCTCATCC
>JAHHMJ010000483.1 GCA_018678395.1 Gemmatimonadota bacterium
CGCCTGCACCATGAGCCGGGATCCGGAGCGCGACCGAAACCGGGCTCCGGATGGACGATGCCTGCGAGAGGATGTCACGCTGTGGTCTCTTCGATTTCGTTCGTTCATACCGAGGAACGCTGCAAGGTAAAGGCCGGACGCCGTCCAGCGAAGTGCGCCCCGGCGCATAGCGCCCGTTGAGGCGATCCGCTAGCCTGTCGGCGCCCCTCTTCCTGCCCCCGCCCATGCCGCATCGCGCCGTCTACCTCGCCAGCGACATCCACCTCGGTGCGATCCCGGCCGAGCGGGCCGCGGCCTTCCGCCGCTGGCTCGAGCATGCGGGCGCGCGCGCCGACACGGTCGTCGTCAACGGCGACCTCTTCGACTTCTGGTTCGAATACCGTCACGCCATCCCGTCCGGATACGCGCGCGAGTTGGGCGCCCTCGCGGCGCTCGTCGACGACGGTGTGGAGGTCCATCTGACGGGCGGCAACCACGACTGGTGGGGTGGGCGCTTCCTCGAGCAGGAGATCGGGGTGCGCTTCCACCGCGACCCGGTCGAGATGGAGCTGGCCGGACACACCACCCTGGTCGCCCACGGCGACGGACTGGGGCCGGGCGACGTCGGCTACAAGATCCTGAAGTCGGTGCTGCGGAATCCCATCTTCGTGTGGGCGTTCCGCTGGCTCCACCCGGATCTGGGAGCTCGTGTCGCCGGCCGCGTCTCATCGACCGAGGAGCGGCCCGCCATCCCCCCACCGGTCGACGCGCGGCGGGCAGAAGTCCTGGAGGAGTGGGCCGTCGGGCATCTGGGCACCCACCCGCGCCTCGACCTCCTCACCCTGGGGCACACGCACTGGCCGCGACTTCGCGAGGTGGGCACGGGCCGCTGGTATCTCAACACGGGGGACTGGGTGCACCACTGCACGTACGCGGTACTCGAGCCCGGCAAGCCACCCGCGCTGATGCGATGGCGCGACGGTTCGGGCGAGATCTGGCAGGGTGAAGGGGGGAGCTAGCCCAGCCTCAGGACCCACCCAGGGGCACCGACACCCGCAGCTCCATCCGCCCGTCGTCGTTCGTCGGGGTCAGCGTGACGTCGGGGAAGTCCTGGAGGTGGGCCGAGACGAGCGCGTCGGCCCCGCCGAGCAGGACCGTGAAGATGCTGAGCGCGAGCCAGTCCTCGAACTGCTGCTGCCGAGCCCCGGCGAGCCGATCCGCCCCGGCCCAGTCGTCGTCGGCCTCGAGGCGATTCTGGATCGTCGTCTCGTCCGTGATCCCGTCGGACGCGAGATCCGCCCGAAGCTGGGCCTCGCGCAGCGCCCGGAGGTCCTCGGCGGACGAGCGCCGCCGGGCGGTCTTCACCATCATCCAGGTCGAGACCGCCTGGGTCGTCAGATAGAACCCCCCTCGACCGTGCGCTCCGACGGCGGCGTGACCCCAGCCGGGGACGACGATCGCACGCAGGAAGGCACCCAGGGGCGACACCCCCGACGAGTACTCCTCCTGCACGACTTCCGGTGCCGGCCTGGGCGGAGGCAGCGTGTCGGCCTGGCCGGCCGCGCCCGACGCCGAGAGGGCGCCGACCACGAGGAAGACCAGGGCACGACACAGGTTGAGCACGGAAGCGAACTCGGGCGAAGGAAGTCGGGGACGAGAAAGGGATCGGGCCGGACCGGAGAGGACGTACCACCTCCCTCCGGTCCGAGCCCACCGTGGCGGGAGCGTGTGGGAATCGAACCCACCAACCCGGGGGTTGGCCGGGCAAGCCGGTTTTGAAGACCGGTGGGGCCACCAGGCCCCCTCCGCCCCCCCGACGGTCGACGAGCGACCGATCGGACCTCGGAAACTCGGCGGTGCCGAGTCCGCGCTCAAGGCCCCCCCGCGCGCCGCTGTACGCCCCCTGCGGCCCGCGCTACCTTGGCGATCGACCTCCGTGACGGCCTCAGGAGCCCCTCGATGGTGAAGACTCGCACGCCCCCCTCGGCCGGAGCCCCCGCTTCGTCGCCCCCGTCCCCACCGCCCGCACGCAATCCCGGGCTGCCACTCGAACTCGACTGGGTGGAGGACGTGCGGGTGAACCTCAGCGCCGTGGAGCGCCGCGCCGCGACGCTCGGCACCCGGCGCTCGGTCAAGAAGGAGTGGCAGGCCGCGTGGCTCCTGCGGGCCATCGCCTGCATGGACCTCACGACGCTGGCCGGGGACGACACCGAGGGGCGTGTGCGGCGGCTGTGCGCCAAGGCCCGGCAGCCCGTGCGCGCCGACATCCTCGAAGCTCTGGGGATGGGAGAGCGGGACTTCTCCGTCGCCGCCGTCTGCGTCTACCACCGCTTCGTCGCCACCGCCGTGGACGCGCTCAGCGGCAGCGGAATCCCCGTCGCCGCCGTGTCGACGGCCTTCCCCCACGGCCTGGCGCCGTTCGAGACGCGCCTGGCCGAGATCCGGGCCTCGGTGGCGGCGGGCGCACGCGAGATCGACGTCGTGGTCACCCGCGAGCACGTCCTGACCGGCGACTGGACGGCGCTCTACGACGAGGTGCGGGCCTTTCGCGACGCGTGCGGGCCCGTCCACCTCAAGACGATCCTCGCCACCGGCGAACTCCGGACCCTGCGCAACGTGTATCGGGCCTCGCTCGTCGCGATGATGGCCGGCGCCGACTTCATCAAGACCAGCACCGGAAAGGAGTCGGTCAACGCCACCCTGCCGGTCGGCTTGACCATGGTGCGCGCGCTCCGCGAGTACGGAGAGCGGACCGGCGTGAAGATCGGATTCAAGCCTGCCGGCGGCATCCGCACCGCGAAGGACGCGCTGGTGTGGCTCATCCTCATGAAGGAGGAGGCCGGCGACGCCTGGCTGAGGCCGGAGCTCTTCCGCTTCGGAGCCAGTTCGCTGCTGGCCGACATCGAGCGCCAGCTCGAGCACCACGTGACCGGCCGCTACTCGGCATTCCATCGCCATCCCCTCGCCTGACCCCACGGTACCGCACATGTCCAAGGTGTCCGAGATCTACGAGACCATGGAGTACGGCCCCGCGCCCGAGAGCGCCGCGCGTGCACTCGAGTGGATCGAGTCGCACGGAGGTTCGTTCGGCCACTGGATCGCCGGGAGGTGGAACCGCGTCCCCGAGGGCGAGACCTTCGAGGTTCAGCGACCCTCGGACGCGACCCGCCTGGCCGACGTGACCCAGGGGACCGACGCGGACGTCGACCGGGCGGTCGCCGCGGCCCGGGAAGCGCTTCCCGCGTGGCGGGAGCTGGACCCGCACGAGCGCGCGCGGCACCTCTACGCCATCGCGCGGGGACTGCAGCGCGAGGCCCGGCTCTTCGCCGTGCTGGAGTCGCTCGACAACGGCAAGCCCGTGCGGGAATCGCGGGACCTCGACATCCCGCTCGTCGCCCGGCACTTCTACCACCACGCCGGCTGGGCGCAGCTGCTCGATCGCGAGCCCGAACTCGCCGACATGGAGGGCGTCGGCGTGGTCGGCCAGGTGATTCCCTGGAATTTCCCGCTGCTGATGCTCGCCTGGAAGGTCGCACCCGCGTTGGCGGCGGGCTGCACGGTCGTGCTGAAGCCGGCCGAGTACACGCCTCTGACCGCCCTGTGCTTCGCGGAGATGGCCGCCGAGGTCGGACTCCCACCCGGGGTGCTCAACG
>JAHHMJ010000049.1 GCA_018678395.1 Gemmatimonadota bacterium
GACCTGGGGCACTTCGAAGCTACCCGGACGCCCCGAGAGCGTCAACGCGTCACTCGCCACTTCTCCAGGCGTCCTCGACGTGTTCGACCTTCACGACGTCCAACCCCCGCACGTGGACCGCGACCGCGTCGAAGCGATAGTGATCGCCGGGCCGACCGAAGCGATCGACCCACCAACGCGCCACCGTCTCGATCTCGCGTCTCTTGAGCGCCGTGATCGCGTCCAGAGGGTGTCCCCATCCCCCGCCCTTCCGGCCCTTCACCTCGACGAATGCCACCACCCGGCCGCGCCGCAGGACGAGATCGATCTCCTTGCGACGAAAGCGGACGTTGCGCTCGAGGACCGTCCACCCGGCCTCGGTGAGGAAGCGGGCGGCGATCGCCTCGCAACGGCGCCCCACCTCGTGCGTGCTCAGCGACACCTCCCGACTGGAGTCCGGCCAACGAACACGGGAAGCTCGCCCGGCTGCGGGGGCGTCGCGATGGGCGGAAAGGCCGCGTTGGTCCTACGCCGGGACCGCGTCGAGCGGAGTGACGAGCTGGCGCCCGATCGCCCGGGCGATCACGTCGATCTGCCCGACCATCTCCTCGAACTGGGCGGGATAGAGCGACTGCGCGCCGTCCGACAGCGCCCGCGTCGGGTCCGGGTGGACCTCGACGATCAGCCCGTCCGCCCCGGCCGCCACCGCCGCACGGCCCATCGGCACGACCTTCGAGCGCAGTCCCGTGCCGTGGCTCGGATCGGCGACGATCGGCAGGTGCGACAGTCCCTTCACCACCGGTATGGCGGTCAGATCGAGCAGGTTCCGCGTGTGCGTGTCGAAGCTCCGCACCCCCCGCTCACACAGGATCACCTCGTCGTTGCCTTCGGCCAGCAGATACTCGGCCGCGAGCAGGAACTCGTTGATGGTCGCGCTCATGCCGCGCTTGAGGAGAACAGGCTTGCCGGACTGCCCGGCGCGCCGCAGCAGCGGGTAGTTCTGCATGTTGCGCGCGCCGATCTGGATGATGTCGGCGTACTCGGCCACTAGATCGACCCCGGCCGGGTCCACCGCCTCGGTCACGATCGCGAGTCCCGTGGCCTCTCGGGCCTGCGCCAAGAGGCGAAGTCCCTCTTCTCCCAGTCCCTGGAAGGAGTAGGGAGAGGTGCGCGGCTTGAACGCTCCTCCCCGCAGAACCGTGGCGCCCGCGGCACGCAGCAGCCGCGCCGAGGTCATGATCTGGTCTTCACTCTCCACCGCGCAGGGCCCCGCCATCAGCACCACCTCGGACCCACCGATGACGGTGCCGTTGTCCAGGCGGATGAGGGTGTCCTCCTCTCGCCACTCGCGCGAAACCTGCTTGTACGGCTGGGTGACCGCGATGCACTCCAGCACCCCCTCCATCCCTTCGAGGCGCGCAGTGTCCACGCGGCCGTCGTTGCCGATGAGGCCGACCGCGGTGCGCTGGCCCCCCGGAATGGGGCGGGCGCCGTATCCCATGTCCTGAATCGCGTCCACCACGGCCTCGATGGCCTCGGCGGAGGCGTTGTGCTTCATCACGACCAGCATTGCGGGGTCCTCGGTCTTTCGGTGTCGGGTCGCGGCCTTACGCCGCGCCGCGCGCCTGCTCGAGCGCGTCTTGGAGACGGACGCCGACGATCGTGCTGACGCCCGGCTCTTCCATGGTCACACCATAGATCCAATCCGCGGCTTCGATCGTGCGCGGATTGTGGGTGATGACCACGAACTGGGTCTGTTGCTTGAAATCCTGCAACAGCCGAATGAAGCGCCCGATGTTGTTCTCGTCCAGAGGCGCATCCACCTCATCGAGTACACAGAAGGGGCTGGGTTTGACCAGGTAGATGGCGAAGAGGAGCGACAGCGCCGTCAGCGCGCGCTCTCCGCCGGACAGGAGATCGATCCGCTGGGTCTTCTTGCCCCGCGGAGACGCGTGGATCTCGATCGGGGACTCCAGCGGGTCGTCTTCGTCCGCGAGCCAGATGTCGGCTTCGCCACCCTCGAAGAGCCGCTTGTGCACCGCCTTGTAGTTCTCGCGGATCTTCTCGAAGGTGCCGTGGAATAGCCCGGTAGCCGTCTCGTTGATCTCTCGGATGGCCGTCCGGAGATCGTCGCGAGCCGTAATCAGGTCGCGGTGCTGTTCCTCGAGGAACGCGAGGCGCTGGCTTTCTTCGTCGTGCTCTTCGACCGCCAGCATGTTGACGGGCCCGATGCGATCGAGCCGCTGCACGATGTCGCGGAGCTCCTCCTGGAGCGCCTCGGGCTCACCCTCGATGGGACGGGCGTCCGCCAGGAGCCGATCGATCGGACGGCCCCACTCCCCCTCGAGGCGGTCCTGGATTCGCCCGATACGCCCGTCGAGTTCCTGGCGCTCGAGTTCGAGACGATGCCGGCGATCCGTCGCCTCACGCTCGGCCTGGCGCGCCTGGCGCGCCTTGCGCTCCGCCGCTTCGAGGGCCTCGCCCACCCGGGTCAGTGCCTCGTCGCGCTCCCGGAGGACTCCCTCGGCGACGGTCCGCTCGGAAAACAGGGCCTCGGTGGCGTCGGCGCCCTCCTGCTGAACCGCCTCCACCTGCTCGACCTCCGCTTCGAGCCGGACCTGCTCGGCGTCGAGGGCCTCGATCCGCTCACGGGCCGCGGCGCTCGCCTGCTCCATCCCGCCAATGCGTTCGGCGAGGCGCGTCCCTTCGCCCTGAAGGCGGGTCCACTGGACCTCGAGGCGAGTCTGCTCGCTTCGGGCGGTTTCCCACTCCTCCTGAACGGCTGCAGCCCGACCCCGCACCTCGTCCCGGCGCTCCCGCAGTCCGCCTTCCTCCGCCTCGAGGGCCGCGCGGTCTTCCCGAGCCTGCGCGCCCCGCTCGCGCGCACGAGCGGCGGCAGCGCGCGTCCCCTCGATCTGGCGAGCCAGTTCGTCGCGATGCCGATCCATCCGGTCGCGGCGATCCACGGCGGCCGCGACTTCGGCCTCGGCCTTGCGAAAGGTGTCTTCGGCGCTCCGGAAGGCTGCCCGCGCCTCTTCGGCGGCAGCCTCGCCCCGCGACAGATCTCCACGCAACTCCTCGCGCCGCGCCCGTGCGGCCTCGGCCTCGCGAGCCGCCTCGGCCGCCTCGGTCTCGAGACGGGCGAGCTCGTCCCGACGCTCCAGAAGGCCTCCACCCCCGGTGGGATTTCCGATCCGCACCACGCCCCGGGCGTCCCGGACGGCGCCGTCCCGGGTGACCCGCGCGCCGACCCCCCGTGCGAAGAGACCCTCGCCGTCCACGAGGTCGACCTCGGAGAGCAGGGACTCCACCCAGGGCGCACCCGCACCACGGGCCTCGACCGAGGCGAGCAGCGAA
Source organism: Gemmatimonadota bacterium (assembly GCA_018678395.1). Classification (GTDB taxonomy): domain Bacteria; phylum Gemmatimonadota; class Gemmatimonadetes; order Longimicrobiales; family Gaopeijiaceae; genus Gaopeijia. The sequence continues at coordinate 3,337 of JAHHMJ010000049.1, forward strand.
CCTCCACCCGCAGCGGGCGGCACGCCATCGAGAGGAAGCACCATGAGACCTCCCCCGCCCGCCCAATCCGACTCGAACCACGCACGGAGGCGACGGGCCGTCGCCGCATCGCGCACCACGAGCGCACGAGCCACCGGGCCGAGCCACGCCGCGACCGCCTGAACCGTGGCTCTGTCGGCGTCCACGAACTCCGCCAGGGGTCCGTGGATCCCGTCGAGGCCCGCGTCCAGCGCAGCCTGCACC
>JAHHMJ010000278.1 GCA_018678395.1 Gemmatimonadota bacterium
GGATGGGATCCACGGCGCCACCTTCGCCTCGGAAGAGCTCAGCGAGGACGCGGACGAGTCGAGTCGGCCCCGGGTGCAGGTGGGCGATCCGTTCACCGAGAAGCTGCTGCTCGAAGCGTCGCTGGAGTTGATCGGCAGCGGCTACATCACCGGCATCCAGGACATGGGCGCCGCGGGGCTCACGTCGTCGGCCACGGAGATGGCGGGGCGCGCCGGCAACGGCGTCGAGATCGACACCGCCCTGGTGCCCGTGCGCGAGGATGGGATGACGCCCTACGAGATCCTGCTCAGCGAATCGCAGGAGCGCATGCTCGTCACCGCGAAGGCCGGCCACGAAGACGACGTCCGCCGCATCCTCGAGAAGTGGGAGCTCGAGGCCGAGGTCGTGGGCCACGTGACCGACGACGGGATGTTCCGGGTCAAGGAGAACGGGGTCACCGTCGCCGAGATCCCGAACGTCCCGCTCACCGAAGCCTGCCCGACCTACGAGCGCGAGGGGATCGAGGCGCTCGAGGTGGCCGAGGCACGGGGCATGGAGCTGCCCGTGCGCGACCGACTGCCCGATCCGTCGCTCGCACTCCTCGACCTGATCCGCTCGCCGAACATCGCCTCGAAGCGGTGGATCTACCGGCAGTACGACACCACGGTGCGGACCAGCACGGTGCGCCGGCCCGGGGGTGATGCCGGGGCCGTTCGCATCCGCGGAACGCGCCGCGCGGTGGCCGCGACGGTCGACTGCAACGGACGCTACGTCTACCTCGAGCCTCGCAGCGGTGCGCGAGCCGCGGTGGCCGAGGCCGCGCGCAATCTGGTGTGCGTCGGAGCCCTCCCGACGGCCATTACCAACAATCTGAACTTTGGAAATCCTCTGAAACCGCACATCTACTATCAGCTTAGAGAAGCGGTTCGAGGGGTCGGCGAGGCGTGCCGCGTGTTCGAGACTCCGGTCACCGGAGGCAACGTTTCGCTGTACAACGAGACCGACGGCAGGGCGATCTACCCCACTCCGGTCATCGGCATGGTCGGGGTGATCGACGACATCGACCATCTCACCAGCCACGCCTTCCAGAGCGAGGGCGACGCGATCCTCCAGCTCGGCGACAACACCGACGAGATCGGCGGATCAGAATACCTGTACCGTTTTCACGATGGACTGGTCGCGGGTCCCCCGCCCTCCGTCGATCTGATGGCCGAGCGCTCGCTGCAGCAGGCCACGCTCGCGATGATCCGCACGGGCACGGTGAACTCGGCGCACGACTGCGCGGAGGGTGGGCTCGCGGTCGCCCTGGTCGAGAGCGCGCTGGGCGACGGCGAGGGCCCGTTGGGCGTCCACGTCGATCTGCCCGATGCCCTGCCACCCATCCCCCTCTTCTTCGGTGAAGCCCAGGGACGCATCGTCATCTCGTGCGCCGAGTCGGATGTCGACACCCTGCTCTCCATCGCGAGCGATCACGGTGTCCCGGCCCGCCGTATCGGCTCGGTCGCACCGGCATCGTCGGGCGTGCGTATTCGCGGCGCCGACACCGAGATCTTCGTTCGGACCGCGTCGCTCGCGGCCGGGTATTTCTCGGCCCTTCCTTCCATCATGGACGCGGCCCCGAGCGCCGGTCGCGACGAGACCTCATGAGCCGACGCCTCGACGTCGTGAGCGGCACCTCCCCCTCGGGGCCACGGGACGCCTCGCCCCCCAGCCTCGACGACAAGCCGCGCGAAGAATGCGGGGTGATGGCCGTCTCGGGGATCGAGGGCGCGGCGGAACTCGCCTTCCTGGGGTTGTACGCCCTCCAGCATCGGGGGCAGGAAGCGGCCGGGATGGTCGCGTTCGACGACGAGGCGAATGCCCGGGTCCACAAGGGTCTGGGGCTGGTCGCCGACGTGTTCGACTCCGAGGCCCTGTCGCGCCTCACGGGCTCGACGGCGCTCGGTCACGTGCGGTATTCGACGGCGGGAGGCGGCGGAGCCCGCAACGCCCAGCCCATCGTCGTGCGCTACGCCGAGGGTGAGCTCGCGGTCGCCCACAACGGCAACCTCACCAACGCCCACGACCTCCGGACCTGGCTGGTCAAGGAAGGCGCGATCTTCCAGGGGACCAACGACTCCGAGGTGGTGGTGCACCTCGTCGCGCGCTCGCGCCACGAGAGCGTCGACCTCCAGATCGACGACGCCCTCACCCACCTCGAAGGCGCGTTCAGCATGGTGCTCGCGGTCGGAGAGACGCTGTACGCCGTGCGCGACCGGCGGGGCTTCCGGCCGCTGGTGCTCGGGCGCAAGGACAAGGGCTACGTCGTGGCGAGCGAGACCTGTGCCCTCGACATCCTGGGCGCCGAGTACGTTCGCGACATCGAGCCGGGCGAGGTCCTGAAGATTCGGGGATCCCGCATGCGCCGGCTGCGCCCACTACCGCCGGCCGAGAAGCACTCGCCGTGCATCTTCGAGCTCGTCTACTTCGCCCGGCCGGATTCGCGGCTGTGGGGTGTGAGCGTCGATCGGGCGCGCCGGGCGTTCGGTCGTCGGCTCGCCGAAGAACACCCCGTGCCCGCCGACTGCGTGATCGCCGTGCCGGACTCCGCCAACTCGGCGGCGCTGGGCTATGCCGAGGCCAGCGGGATTCCCTACGAACTCGGGCTCCTGCGCAACCACTACATCGGACGGACCTTCATCAAGCCGTCGCAGGCCGACCGGGATTTCGGGGCGCGCATCAAGTACAACCCGGTGCGTGAGGTGCTCGACGGCAAGCGGGTGGTGGTGGTCGACGACTCGCTGGTGCGCGGGACCACGAGCCGCTCGCTCGTGAAGTTCATGAAGGAAGCCGGCGCCGCGGAGGTGCACCTTCGCATCGCTTCGCCCCCGGTGAAGAGCCCCTGCTTCTACGGCATCGACATGCCGAGCCGCGAAGAGCTGATCGGGTCCAGTCTCTCGGTCGACGAGATCGCCGCCGAGCTGGGGGTGGATTCGCTGGGCTACCTCTCGCTCGAGGGAATGGAGACCGCGGTCGAAGAGGCCGGGCCCTTCTGCAACGCCTGCTTCTCGGGCGAGTACCCCGCGCCGCTCGTCGACGTCGAGAAGGGCTTTGTCCCGGGGAACGTCGGGGCGCACTGTTGAGTGAAGTGACGCGGGAGCGGCTGCGAGCCCTCCCCAAAGCCGAGCTGCACGTCCACCTCGACGGCTCCATCCGTCCCGCGACCATGCTGGAGCTGGCTGCCGACGCCGGCGTCGAACTGCCCGCCTCCGATCCCGATGCGCTGGCCGACGCGATGCGTGCCGACGACTCGGCCGACCTCGAGGAGTACCTGGAGAAGTTCGCCATCACCCTCTCGGTGATGCAGACGGCCCCCCAGCTGGAGCGCATCGCCTACGAGTTGGCCATCGACCACGCCGCCGAGAACGTGAAGTGGGTCGAAGTGCGGTTCAGCCCGTGGCTGAACACCGAGGCGGGGCTGTCGATGGAAGAGGTGCTGGACGCCGTGCTGCGGGGCCTGCGCCGGGCCGAAGCCGAGGTCGACGTGCGCACGGGCGTCATCGTCTGCGCGCTGCGGCATCTGGGGCCCGACCACTCCACCGAATTGGCCGAGCTGGCCGTCGCCTACAAGGACAACGGCGTCATCGGCGTGGATCTGGCCGCCGCCGAGAAGGGCAACCCCGCCTCGTTGCACACCGACGCCTTCCGCCTGGCCGCCGACCACGATCTGGCGCGCACGGTGCACGCCGGTGAGGCCTTCGGTCCGCCCTCGATCCGCCAGGCGCTGCTCGACTGCGACGCGCACCGCATCGGCCACGGCACGCGGCTGCTCGAGGACCTGAGCCTGGAGCGCTACATCCGCGATCACCGCATCCCGCTCGAGATCTGTCTGACCTCGAACGTGCAGACGCGCGTGGC
>JAHHMJ010000572.1 GCA_018678395.1 Gemmatimonadota bacterium
AGAGCGCAACACGCTGCCAAGAAAGGGCTTGCAGCACTAGCGCGAATGTGGCCCGGCCTGTGCACTACGGTCGTGTGCGGGATACGCGTACACACGGGAGTAACCATGAAGCGCATCGTCATCCTTGGCGGAGGTACCGGCGGCACGATGATGGCCGTCAAGCTCCGTCGTGCTCTAGATCCGGACGAGTGGAGCCTGACCGTCGTCGATCGCGACGATCGCCACCTCTACCAGCCGGGCCTGCTATTCCTTCCCTTCGGCACCTACAACGAGCGGGATCTCTACAAGCCACGCTCGCGCTTCATCCCACCGGGCGTCGACCTGGTCTTCGGGGAGCTCGACGTCATCGACCCCGAAGCGCGCTCCGTGCGCCTGTCCGACGGCCGCAAACTCGCCTACGACCTGCTGATCGTGGCGACGGGAAGCCGCATCGTGCCCGAGGAGGTCGAGGGCATGGCCGGCCCCGGCTGGCACGACAAGGTCTTCGACTTCTACACCCCCGAGGGCGCCACGGCGCTCGGTCGCGCCCTGCGACGTTTCGACGGGGGTCGCCTGGCGGTGCATCTGACCGACATGCCGATCAAGTGCCCCGTGGCCCCGCTCGAGTTCGCCTTCCTCGCAGAGTCCTGGCTGCACGAGCACGGACTCCGCGAGCGGACGGAACTCACGTACGTGACTTCCCTCTCGGACGCGTTCACCAAGCCGCGGGCCGCCGAGGCACTCCGCGACCTGCTCCACCAGAAAGACATCAGGGTCGAGGCGGACTTCGCCACGGCCTCCGTAGATGGCGAGGCCGGCGTCATGACGAGCTGGGACGAACGGGAGATCCCCTTCGACCTGCTCGTCACGATCCCCATCCACCGCGGCAGCGAGGTGATCGCGCGGTCCGGGCTGGGCGACGACCTCGACTTCTTCCCGACCGACCCGCACACGCTCCAGGCTCGCGACTGGCCGAACATCTTCGCGATCGGCGACGCCACCAACGTCCCGACGTCGAAGGCCGGCTCTGTCGCGCACTTCGAAGCCGAAGTGCTCATCGAGAACGTTTTGCGCTGGATCGGTGATCGCGAGCCCCTGCCCGCCTTCGACGGGCACGCCAACTGCTTCATCGAGACCGGACACGGCAAGGCCGTGCTCCTCGACTTCAACTACGAGACGGAGCCCCTGCCCGGGAAGTTCCCGCTGCCCGGGATCGGGCCGTTGACGCTCCTCGCCGAGAGCTCCGTGAACCACTGGGGCAAGATGGCGTTCCGCAGCGTCTACTGGAACGCGCTCCTCACCGGCGCCGACCTCAGTGCGGTCGGCCCCGTCATGTCCATGGCCGGAAAGTGGAGCTGACGATGAACGAGACCACCCCCTGGACCCCGACCAACCCGCCCACCGAGGGCGTGAACGACGAACTCGAGCGCCTGCACGAGAAGCTGGACCGCCTGATGAATGCGGTCGCGATTCTCGATCGGCGCCGGGACGAACTGGAAGACATCGTCCGCGACGTGATGCCCGCCGCAAACGGTGCGGTGCGCGTTGCGACCCACCATCTCTGGGAGCTCGAGCAGGACGGGACGCTCGACCTCGCTCGAGAGGCCGCCTCGGCGCTCGGTGTGGCCGCGAGCACCATCGACCCCGACGACCTGCGGGCACTCGGCGCCGGCGCGGGCCGCGCGCTTCACACTGTGCGGACGCTGACCGGACCCGAAGTCGCCGCCGTGTCCGAGCGCACGGTCGCCGCCCTGCAGAAGGCGCGCACCGGTAAGCCCCCCGGACTCTTCTCTCTGCTGTGGCGTCTCCGCAGGCCGCACGTCCGCCGAGGAATGTGGGCGACGTTGGAGATCCTCGAAGGACTCGGCGAGGGAGCACACCCGGTGCCGGTCCATGCGGACGACCGGGTACCCCGCGCGCGAGTGGGACGGCCTGCAGCCGCCCCGCCCCGCGCGGCGCCCCGACCCGCAGCCGTCTCCGGAGCTCCCGTCGCCGGCGCGCCGACCCCGACCGCGCTGGACGTGGCCGGGCGCACGGTGGCCCTCGATCCTGACGGATTCCTGAACGACCCGGCGGACTGGGACCGCGACGTGGCCGTCGCGTTGGCCGAGGCCGCCGGTATCGGACCCCTGACCGACGAACACTG
>JAHHMJ010000664.1 GCA_018678395.1 Gemmatimonadota bacterium
CTTCCGATCGCATCGCGATCACCGAGAACGCCACCGCGGCATTCCAGCAGGCGCTGTCGGCGATCCCGTTCCGAGAGGGCGACGTCCTCGTCACCACCCGGAACGACTACGTCTCGAATCAGATCCAATACCTGAGCCTCGCGCACCGCTTCGGTATCGAGGTGGAGCGGATCGCCGACGGCCCCGACGGTGCGACAGACCTCGACGCCCTCGAAGCCGTGGTGCGTCGGCGCCGACCCCGCCTCGTCGCCGTGAGCCACGTGCCCACGTCGTCGGGGCTCGTACAGGATGTGGCTGCGATCGGCGCCATTTGCCGACGCCACGACGTCTGGTTCCTGCTGGACGCCTGCCAGTCGGTCGGCCAGATCCCGCTCGAGCCCGCGGTGATCGGCTGCGACTTCCTGTCCGCCACCGCCCGCAAGTTCCTGCGCGGCCCGCGGGGCATCGGCTTCCTCTGGGTGTCCGATCGCGTGCTCGCCGCCGACCTGGAGCCGCTCTTCCCCGACCTGCATGGGGCGGACTGGATCGCCGAGGACCTGTACCAGCCGGCGCCGGGCGCGCGACGGTTCGAGAACTGGGAGTTCCCCTACGCGCTGGTGCTCGGTCTCGGAGCTGCCGCTCGCTACGCATTGGACGTCGGAGTCGAGGCGGGCGGAGAGCGCGCGGGGCGTCTCGCTGCCCGTCTCCGTCACGGACTCGATCGCGTCGAGGGAGTGCGCGTCCTCGATCGGGGTGCGCGGCGCTGCGCGATCGTGACCGCCACCGTGCGCGGCTGGACCCCCGAAGCGCTGGTCGACCGGCTTCGGGAGGAGAGGATCAACACCTCGGCCCTGGACCTCGCGTCGGGGTTGTTGGACTTCGACGACAAGGGCGTCAGCGGCGCGCTACGGCTCTCGCCCCACTACTACAACACGGAAGGGGAGATCGACCGAGCGGTCGAGGCGATCGCTCGGCTGGTCGGTTAGCGGTCGCGGCCGCCGCCCCGGGCGTCCGGCCCCGGGCGCCCGGGGCCTCAACGGGCGGGGGCGAACTGGCGACGCAGGGGGTTCGGTGCGGCTGCGGTGGGTGGATGCCGACGGGAACCCCGGGGTGCGCAGTGGATGCGGTGGCTGGATGCCGACGGGAACCCGGGGGTGCGCAGTGGATGCGGTGGCTGGATACCGACGGGAACCCGGGGGTGCGCAGTGCGCGGGCATGGGCTTCAGGGCAGAAGGTGTGGCCACGGCATGCTGGATCGGGAAGAACGTGGGCCCCGAGGCGCGCGTCGACCGACAATCCACCTTCTTCCCGGAAAAGCGGGAAGAACGTCACCACGACTCGCTCAAGCGGCCCGAATGTCCACTTTCTTCCCGGCAGGCGAAGCAGGGTGAGGACCGGCTCGGCCACGGGGCGGCCCGGGGAACTGCGGGCGCAGGACGGCCGCGCCGCCACTCCCCTGTACCCCCCGACCGCGATTGAAGAAGTTCTTCGCGGACGTCGTACCCTGCACGAACCCGAGATGGGAGTCGCGTTGCAGCCGGAGGTCGAGAAGGAGTTGATCCGGAAGTGCCTCGCCGGAGACGCACGGTTCTACGAACCCCTGGTTCGTGCCTACGAGGGCCCCGCGATGCGCGTGGCGGTCGGAATGATGGGACACCCCGACGATGCCTACGACGCTGTGCAGGAAGCCTTCGTCAAGGTGTTCGACAACCTGGGCAAGTTCGATTTGAACCGGGCCTTCGGACCGTGGTTCTTCCAGATCCTTCGCAACCAGTGCCGCGATCAGCTGCGAAGCCGTCAGGCCCGTGGTCGGCTCGAGACCGTCGATGAACGGCTCGAGCTGCGCCCCGCGGACGAGCGGTCGAGCCCGGAGCGGACCCGCCAGAAGACGGCGGCCCGCGACCTTCTGTGGAAGGGGCTGGAGCGTATCGGCGACGAACACCGCGAGATTCTCGTTCTCAAGGAACTCGAAGGATTCCGGTACAACGAGATTGCCGAGATCATCGGCATCCCCGAGGGGACCGTAGCGAGCCGACTCTTCCACGCCCGACGCGCGTTGAAGGAGGCTCTCGAAGCCATGGGGATCTCGTATCCCTGAGGAGGATTGGTGCGACCGTCCGTTACGAACGAAGACCTGATGCGCTTCCTGGACGGGGAGTTGCCGCCCGAGGAGGTGGTGCGCGTCCGGGATGCCCTCGAGGTCTCGACCGAACTGCAGCGTGAGCTGCGGATCTACGAGGCCATCCGCGAGGACGTCGGGGGACTCACCTACGACCCGCCCGCGCATCGTTCCGTCTGGGACGGCGTTCAGCGCCGACTCACTCGGCCCATCGGGTGGATCCTCTTCGTCTCGGGAGCGATCCTGTGGTTGGCCTACGGGTCCTGGGTGTTCGCGACCTCTGCGGCCAACCCCATCCAGAAGCTCGCCGTGGGCGCCCTCGCCGTCGGCTTCCTCATCCTCCTGGGCAGCACCGTGTCGGAACGGGTCCGGGAGTTCCGAAACGACCCCTATCGGGACATTCAGCGATGATTCTCGTCACCACCCCTGAAGTCCCCGGACGCCGGATCGGCACCGTGCTCGGGCTCGTTCGAGGCAACACCATTCGAGGGAGGCACCTCGGCCGCGATTTCCAGGCGGTTCTGCGCAACATGGCCGGCGGCGAGATCAAGGAGTACACCAAGATGCTGGCCGAGGCTCGGGAGCAGGCGATCGACCGGATGGTCGACGAAGCCAATGCCCTGGGCGCCGACGCCATCATCGCGTTGCGTTTCCAGACCTGCGAGGTCATGAAGGGTGCCGCCGAGATGCTCTGTTACGGCACGGCGGTCACACTGCAGCCCGAAGAGTAGGGTGCCGACGGGTCACGGCGCGACACGGGGTTGAAGCCGTGTCTTCGATCCTGGTTCTGACGCGAGACGCGCGGTTGTTGGCGCGCCTGCGCGCCGCCTGGGGGCCGACCTACCGCGTCGTCCAGCGAGCCGAGTGGGACGGTGTCGCGGCCGTCCTGCGTTCCGGAACGATCGACGTACTCGCCTTCGACACCGGCCGTACTGCCGGGGTCTCCGCCGGCCCGTCGCTCCGGTGGCTGCGGGATACCTTCCCCGACATGGCGTGCGTCGCCGTGGTCGACCCCTGGGCCGGCCGGCTGGCCTTCACCATGGGCCGACGAGGGGTGGACGGCCTCGTGGTCGCCGGTGCGGAGGCAACCCACCTCGACCTGCGTCGGGCGGCGCAGGACGCGCTGGGGCGGGCTCTGGCGCGCAGCATCGGACGACGGCTGCACGGTGTGGTCGATCCCCTGCTGGCCCGTTGCGTGTCCCGCGCGGTGGAGGCGGCGGAGCGCCCGACCAACGCCTCGCTACTGGCGGAGCCGGAGGGCATCAGCGTAGGGTCTCTGCGCCGGCGGCTCCGGCGCAACGGCGCGCCGTCCCCGGGTCGCATTCTGCGGTGGGGACGGCTGTTGCGAGCGGCTCGGGCCCTGGAGCGCGACGCGGACTCGATCGATCGCGTCGCGTTTCGGTACGGCTACTCGTCCGGGGCGGCTCTCGGCCGCGCGATTCGGCGAGACGTCGGCCTCCCCACCACCACACTGAAGAAGAGAGGAGGACTCGCATGCGCCCTCGAGGCGTTTCTGCGAAGGGTCGGCGATTCGAAGGCCGGGCCGGGCGATGGATCCGATGGAGCTTCGTCGGCGGAGTCGCCGCGGGCCTGATGACGGGCGGGTCGATCGCGGCCCAGCAGACCGCGACGCTCGACGCCCTCTTCGAGGCCCCACCGTTCGACGGCATGCACGTGGGGGCGATGGTGGTCGACGTCACCAGCGGCGAGACGCTGTACGCGCGCAATCCGGGGCGCCGGTTCGCGCCGGCGTCGAACCAGAAGCTCCTCACCACCATCGCGGCCCTGGAGCGCCTCGGTCCGGAGTACCGGTTTTCCACCGCCGTGCATGCAGACGGGACCCTGGGTCCAGAAGGCATCCTCGTGGGCGATCTGGTAGTGGAGGAAGTCGGCGATCCGACCCTGTCCGAGCGCTACCACGACGATGCCGAGACCCCGCTGCGCGACCTCGCCCGTCAACTCCGCGAATCGGGGCTCCATCGCGTGCGGGGCGCATTGGTGATCGACGCGGCAGCGTGGGACCCCGCCCGGATCGAGGCGACGTGGATGTGGGGTGACCTGCCCTACGGCTACGCCGCGCTCGGCGGGCCCTTCGTGGTGGCCGAGGGCATGGCCCGGGTCGAAGTCCGCGGCGGAGCGGTCGGCGACCCGGCCGTGATCCGGTGGTGGCCGGTCGGAGATCCAGATCGGTTCACGGCTTCGGCGCGAACGGTGCCGCCCTCCGATTCCGTCGATCTCGACGCGGAGCTCCGGGGCTCGCCACGGGGCGTCGAGGTTACCGGTACCATCGAGGCGGGAACGGCAGATACGCTCGAACTCAGCGTCCAGGAGCCCGTGCGGGAGGCGGCGGCCGTGCTGCAGCGCATCCTCGCCGACCACGGCATCGTGGTCGACGGAGGCATCTCGGTCCGCCGGACCGAACCGCTGTGTCGGACGGCCGGGCCCTGTCGTCCGCTCCGCGAGTTGGCTCGAATCGAGTCCCCGACGCTGATGGAGATCGTCCGGGGCGTCATGGAGCCGAGCCAGAACTGGATGGCGGAGCAGATCCTGCACCACCTGGGAGCGGTCGACGGGGGCCGTGCAGGACCTTCCGGGGGGATTCGCGCCTTGCGCCGTATCTTGCAGTCCGACTTCGGCTTGGAATCTTCGGACATCGATCTGCGCGACGGTTCCGGGCTCTCGGCCTACAACCTGGTCACGCCGCGTGCGGTGATTCGACTGCTGCAGACCGTACACGCCCGTCCCTGGGCCGCCGCGTACGCCGCGGCACTCGCCGAGCCGGGCGAGAACGAAAGCACCCTGGAGAGGCGCCTGGCCGGTCTGGAAGGTCGCGTGTACGCGAAGACCGGGACCATCACCCACGCGAACTCGCTCAGCGGGTACGTCGACACGGTGGACGGGCGGCGCCTGGCGTTCACCTTCCTGACCAACGGGTCGGGGACTCGATCGTCGCAGGTGCGACGCGTGATCGACGAAGCGGTCCGCCACCTCGCAGACAGCCGAGCGGACGACGCCCGGCATCCCTGAAGCGACGCCCGGCATCCCTGAAGCGACGCCCGTCAGCCCTGAAGCGACGCCCGGGTCGCGCGGTACCCTTCCTCGAGGAAGTAGTGGATCTCGTGGAAGTCGAAGGTGCCGTAGCCGTCGAGTCGGGGCCGCACGTACACGAGCGGTACGCCGTCCCACCCCGCGACCTCCCGGCTCCGGCTGCGCCAGGCCATGATCGAGAAGATCCGTTGGTGGATGGCGACCAATCCCTGTTCGCGGACGCGGTCGGGGTGGCTTCGCTTCCCCGACCCGACGTCGATGGCCACGATCCCGGTGGCTCCCTGGGCCTCCGCGCGGGCGAGGCCCAGGGTGAACTCGACGCCGCCGTCCACGAGCGTGCGGCCTCCGACCTGGATCGGCGGATACAGGACCGGTAGCGCCGCAGACGCGTAGAGCGCGTCTTCCAGCGACACCGACGTGTCGGCGCCCGGCCCGAACCACACCGTATCCCCCGTCTCCAGGTCCACGGCGTTGATCTGGAGCGGAATCTCGAGGTCGTCCCACCCGTCCACGGGCAGGACAGCGCGGATGTACGCTCGCAGCGGCTCACCGAGCAGCAGCGACTCCTGCCGGATCCCGTTCAACAGCAGCGCTCGTCGGTTGATCCGGGCGATGTCGCCACGCTCCAGCGCGAAGGCGAGCGGCGCGAGCTCACGCCATCCGAGGCCCGCCGCGAAGCACGCGCCGACCAGGGCGCCGATCGAAGTGCCCACGATGCCGACCGGGCGCACGCCAGCCTCGCGGAGGGCTTCCCGCCCGCCCACGTGCGCGAGGCCCTTCAGACCCCCGCCCCCGAGGACCAGCCACGGCTTCGGCCCGAGGAACTCGGAGGTGCGAGCGGGATCCTCCTGCGTGGCGCGATTCTCCTGACGGCCCGCCCCATCGTGCAGGGGCGCGTCGCGGGGCCCCGTCGACTGCGTCACGTCGCGATCCGATGCGGGCGCCCGCGGCCGTGGATCCTGCCGCAGGGGGTCGGGTAGCACGCCGTCCCCCGAGACCCCCCGCCGGATGGAACTTTACCGCCGTTGACCGGGTTTTGAGGCGTTCCTAGCTTGATGAAATTTAGAATCATTCTTATTAAGCGACCGATCACGACTGCAGCGGAGCACGGATGAGCACCCCCATTCTGAAGATCGAGAACCTCCAGGCCAAGGTTGCGGACGAGGACCTCGACATCCTGAAGGGCGTGGACATGACGCTGAACACCGGCGAGATCCACGCCATCATGGGACCGAACGGCTCCGGGAAGAGCACGCTGGCCAAGGTTCTCGCGGGACATCCCGGCTACGAGGTCACCGGCGGTACCGCCACCTTCAAGGGCGAGGAGATCCTCGAGCTCGAGCCCGACGAGAGGGCGCAGGCTGGGGTGTTTCTGGCCTTTCAATACCCGGTGGAGATCCCCGGCGTGTCGATCGCCAACTTCCTCCGCACCGCGCTGCAGGCTCAACTCGGTGAGGGCGAGGACCTCGATCTCTTCGACTTCCAGGACCTGCTCATGGACCGCATGAAGC
>JAHHMJ010000557.1 GCA_018678395.1 Gemmatimonadota bacterium
GCCTTGGGGAGCACGCGCTCGACGGTGTTGCCGTCGTCGTCCTCGAGGAGCCGCACCGTGGTGGCCGCGCCGAGCTCCTGGCCGCTGAACACGGTCATCAAGATGCCGCCGGCGGCAACCAGGTTGAGGCCGATCACCGCGGCATCGGTCTTCGTCCACTTGTCCTCGCCGGGGGCGCCGTGTCTCCACGCCAGAATGGCGACGGCGGGGAGAAGAAGCAGAAGCCCGCTGACCACGAAGTTCGTCAGGTTGGGCGACAGCGCGTACTGGTCGACCGCCCAGTCCGTGAACTCGAGTAGGATCCAGCTCGTGGCCAGGAAAGCCCCTACGATCTGCGGAACGCGGCGGTGGAGAAGTTGGCGCATCACGGGGCTGGTGGCTCCTCTCGAAAGTCAACCGCGCTCGGGTCGAGGTCGACCCTGGAGCGCGGCGGGGCGCAGTCCTCCGCAGGCGAGGACGCTGACAGAATATAGAAGGAAGGGGACGAGAGTCCACGGCAGGCGGCTCTCCTCCGGTTTCCGCCGTAGCCCTCGCTGTGCACACCTCGAAACCTCTACGACGGTTCTGGGAAGATATCTTCCCAGAACTGCCAGGGCGGAAACGGGGCGCAACGCACCGCCTCACCCGGAGGCGGCGCGCCAGAAGGAGGGAACGGGACCGGTGGGAGGGACGCCGCGTGGCGGCTACTTCATCGCCGTGCCATTGAACAGCTTGCTCACGATCCACCAGCTCCGGCCCATCCGAATGAGGTGCAGGGAGGTGCGGTAGTCGAAGTCCAGGTAGGCTTGCTCCGCGAGTTGCACCGTGGCTGTGCTTCCGGCGATCTCGATGCTGAGGACTTCGCACTTGAACGGATCCCCGCGCTTGGCCGGCGAGTCGTTCTCCTTCATGAAGTCATACAAGAACTGAACAGGCTTAACAAATTGCTCGTCGCCAATATAGCCGGACACGACGGCCTCGGGGCGGAACGCCTTCTTCAAGGTCGCGACGTCTCCGTTCATCAGGCCCACCGCGTACCGGTCCACCGTCCGAGTCACCCCGGCCACGGCACGCGATGGCGGAGCCACGGGACTCGCTTTGCCTCTGGTCTTCGGTTTGGCTTTCGTCATTGAGATCTGTCTCTCGTTCAGGGGAGATTGGGTAGCGAAGCGAGACTAAGCCAGCTCCGCGAGGAGGACGCGGGCGTCCACCAGGTCCGGGGTGTCGAGTCCTTCTGTAAACCAGTCGTAGATCGGCGCGAGCAGCTCGCGGGCGGCCGCGGGGTCGCCTCGCTCGGCGAGGAGCCGGGCCCGGGTCGTGGAGGCACGGAGCTCCCACGACCGGGTGCCCTGGTCACGTGCGAAGCGCACCGCCTCGTCCAGCGTCCGCCCGGCGCCGTCCAGGTCACCCTTCTGGATCAGCATCCATCCCTTGCGCCTCAGAGCCTCCGCGTAATGGACCCGCTCGCCCTGGCTCTCCATTTGCTCCAGGCTCTCTTCGACCAGGGCCAGCCCGCCGTCGAAGTCGCCGGTAAGGGCTACCGCCTCGGCCAGGTTGACGCGCACGTACGGCACCCAGGCTCGGTGCCCGGTCTTGCCCAGCTCTGTCAGCGTGGCGCTCAGGAGCTCGCGTGCCTCGGCGGGTCGTCCAGCCCGGAGCCACGCGGCGCCCCTGACGAGCTGAGCCATCACTTCGGACATGAGGGGAATCCGGTGCTCCCGGCCCACCCGGATCGCCTCGTCCACCCGCTCGAGCAGCGCTTCCGGCTCGCGGCGGTAGTCGAATGCCTGGGCACCCACGGTCAGCGCGAAGCAGAGGTCGAATGGGTGGCCACCCCGCCTCGCGTGCTCGTCCTTGGCGTCACTCAGCGCCGCGGCCTGGTCCGGGTAGCCCAGCATCCACAGGTACTGGGCCCGGTAGCTTCCGTCGGCCGTGAGCGGGTCGTTGTTCGTGAGGCTGGCAATGTGGGCGTGGCGCTCCGGGTGATACAGCTCCCGCAGCCGATCGCCGTGGTCCTGGGAGGCCCGAATATTTCCCATCCAGAAGTTCGAGGTCATGGCGGAGCGGTGACCGCAGATCGTCAGGTCCTCGTCTTCGATGGTGCTCGCGATCGAGAGAGTCTCCTCCGCCCATCCCATGGCCGTCTCGTGCCGGCCGGCGCTCATGAAATGGACCCACAACCCGTTGAGAAGGGGCAGGTAGGCCTCGCGATGATCCAGGGACCGGGCCAGCTCCAGGGCTGGCTCCATGACCTCGCTGACCTCGGGGGCCGCCCAGCCGTGCACGGCCACCATGGCCGGGCTCAGCAGGGTGCGAAGCTCGAGCCCGTCCCGGTCGCGCTCCGGCCCCGCCGGGCGCTCGGAGATCGAATGAAGACCTTCGCGAAGGTGGGCCGTGGCCTCGCGGAGGGCGAACCTC
>JAHHMJ010000138.1 GCA_018678395.1 Gemmatimonadota bacterium
GCGGCGATGCGCTCGGACACCAGATTGTAGAAGGGCGACATCGGACGGGTGTGAAGCTGGGATTCGAAGACCGCCTTCCCGACGCCGAGCACGGGGACCTCGGCCACGAGCTCCGGATCATCGTAGAGATCTCCGAGGACCGGAAGCAGCCCCGCCTCCAGCGCCTGGCGCCGCTGCTGCAACGGGCTGGCCAGATAGCGAAGCAGGGTCCATGCCGCCTCCTGCTCCGCATCGGTGGAGCGAGAATTCACCATGAGGTTGAACCCTCCGAGGCAGCTGGCGCTTTCTCCGCCGGCCGCGGCCGGCAACGGGGCCACACCGATCTTATCCGGCTCGAAGCCCGCGTCCCGCAGGACGCGGTAGGCGTAGGGCCAGCCACGCAGGAAGACCGCGTCACCCGAGGCGAACGCGTCGAGCGCCTGCTCCTCGCGGAAGTCGACGACCTCGGCGGGCGAGACGCCGTCGACGATCAGGCCGCGCGCGATGTCCAGGCCCGCGGCGGCCGCCGCGCTGCCGACGCTGATCGAATCGACCTCGGTCACACTCGTCACGACCAGGCCGGTCACGGCCACGCGGCTCGACATGACATCGCCGCCCGCGCTCCAGATGAACTCGGCGGCGCTGACCGTTCCGCCTTCGTAGTCCGCGCCCTGGAAGACGAACCCGTGGGCCGTCCCCGAGTCGTCCATCACCTGTCGGGCCATGGTGCCGAGCTCGTCCCAGGTGGTGGGCGGCGCGGTGAAGCCGCTCGCGGCGAGCTGGTCACGACGGTAGAAGAGGAGGCCGGCGTCGGTGTACCACGGCACGCCCCAGATGCGCAGGCGGTAGAGCGCCGAACGCAGCGGTTCGGCCAGCAGCGACTCACGGTCGAGGTCATCGTAGAAGCGGTCGGTGAGGTCCTCGACCGCACCGCTGCGCGCCAACTCGGCGGTCCAGACGACGTCGCTCGCCATCAGGTCGATCCCACCGGGGTTCGCATCCAGATCGGCGAGGAGAGCCTCGCGGTGGGCATCGTTTTCCGCGGGCATCGCGCGCCACTCGACGCGGATCTCCCCGTCGTGGATGTCGTTGAACGCGTCGACGAGTCGCTGCACCGTCCCGCTGTCATCGGGGCCGGAGGCGAAGACGATGTCGACGGCCGCGTCCTGTGCTCGCAAACTCAGACCGACGCTCCCCAGGATCACGCCCAAGGCGCCGAATGTGACGGGAATGCGAACCGAGCGCTTCACGAGGTGCCTCCTGAATCAGGGCCGATCATCGAGCAGGGTCGGGGCCTACGACCCATACCACGATATGCGATCCTAGCTCGCGCGCGAAGACACCGGCAAGGGGCTAGCGCGGGCCGCGAGCGCGGGCCGCCTAGACACCACCTCGCAGCCCATGCCGCAGCAGGACCCGACCCGGCAGAGCGCCGGTGAGCCGCAGGGATCGGGGGTCATCTCGCGGGGGCCCGCATGGCTCTCCATTCATGCGCGTCGTCGGCTGTCGCCCGCCCCGCGTGCTCGATCACGACCCGATCGGTCAGGTACTGGCCGTCCGCCGGCCGAGCCTGGATCGCCCGCACCACGTCCATGCCTGAGAGAACGCGGCCGAATGCAGCGAATCCCCGACCGTCCGGATTGCGCGCACCGCCCTCGTCGAGCGACGGCTGGTCGCCGATGCAGATGAAGAACTCGGCCCGGGCCGTGTCGGGCGCGCCCCGCGCCATCGACAGGGTACCGTCCAGATGGCGAAGGCCCGTCGTCGCGGTGCCCTCGAGAGGGATCGGCGGCAAGGCCTCGCTGCGTCGGGCCCGGTCCATGCCGCCCTGCACGACCTCGATCCGCACGGAGTCGTCGGGCTGGTTGGCCATCGTCACCGCGCGGTAGAAGGTGCCGCCCGCGTAGAGTCCCGCGTCGACGTAGTGCAGGAAGTTGGCGCCTGTGACCGGTGCGGCGACCGTGTCGACGGCGAGATCGATGCGGCCGAGGGCGGTGGTGAGCACCACGTGGACCTCGCCCGGTCGCGGACTTTCGGCCACGGGAGCGGTGAGGGCCGGCTGTTGGGCTGCCATCGCAGCGGACGGGGTGACCACGCCCGCCGAGGCCATCGCCACCGCCACGAGGGCGCCACCCAAGACCGCACCCGCAACCGTTCGCATCATTGCGGCTCGGTCGCTTCGAAGTCGATCCCGTACCGATCGAGCAGCGGCATGCCCCGCTCGAAGTCGTAGAACGTCAGCTCCTGCAGACGCAGCAGGGCGCGGCGCCATCCGAGATAGGTCTCCAGCGACGTGTTGGCCGTGTCGAACTCGCGGCGGACGCTCTGCAGCAGGTCGAGGACGGAGAGCTCGCCGGCTTCGTAGCGCTCGAGGCTCTGCTGGGAGATGCTCGACGCGAGCGTCAGCGTCTCCTGCATGGTCAGCGCCCGGCTCTGGAACTCGTCGACGTTGCGGACCTCGTTCTCGATGTCGGTCCGGATGTCGAGACGGGCCTGATCGATGCGCAGGCGCGTCTGCCGAACGCCGACCTCGGACGCCTGGATGCGAGCGCTGCGCTCCCCCCAGTCCCATATCGGGATGTTGGCCTCGAGGTCGAGGCTGAAGGAGTTGTCGGTATCCTGCCAGAGCCCCCCGAAGACGGCATCCCGTTTCTCCGTGCCGTACGACACGGAGAAGTCGACCTGGACCCCGCCCCGACCCTTCGTGTTCTCGACCCCGATCTCGCTCTCGCGCAGCTGGATGTCGAGTCGTCGGAGTCTCGGCGTCAGTTCGAGGGCGAACTCGGTCGCGCGTTCCACATCGATCGGCACCGGGTCGAGTTCGATGACGGGCTGCAGGGTGACGTCGGCGTCCTGGGGCAGGTTGAACTCGGTGCGCAGGACGGCGGTCTCGAGGCGGAATCGGTTGAGCGACTGCTGGAGCTGCTCGCGCGCGTTAGCCAGCTCGACGTTCACCTGATCGACCTCGAGGGCCGCGCTGGAATCCGCCGCAGCCCTCTCCTGGGCCACCCGCAGCGCCTGCTCGAGACGGGCGACGTGCGTGGAGCGGATCTGCTGCTGATAGGCGGTACGGAACAGGTCGAAGTATGCGCTCGACGCCTCGTCGATGAGGTCGACGACGTCCGCGTAGAAATCCAGTTCGGAGTCCTCGAGATCGAGCTCGGCACCCTCGATGTCGTTCTTCAACTCGTTGGGCTGGAAGAGCGGCTGGGTGTAGCGGACGAAATACTCGTTGAAGTACTCCGTGCGGATATCGCCCGTCGCGTCTTCTTCCTCGAACCGGTGCACACGGTTGTTGAGCGAGATGGTGCCGTTGGTCGGGTAGCCGAAGAGGACCACCGGCTGCCGGATCGAGAGCTCGCCCTGATACCGCTGCGAGTTCTCACGAAACGTCCGAGTGGCGCCGATCTGGGGATCGAAGCGAGGCTCGGACTGCTCGCGCAGCGTCGGGGCGCGCAGCTCCAGATCGACTCTCGACTTGAGCCGGGCCCGCTGAGCGCGCAGCCGAAGACGCGTCCGCTCGATCGACAGGTTGACCTGCTGGATCCGGAAACTGCTCTCGAGAGCGAAGTCGACCATGCGATTCAGCGTCAACTCGATCGGCGGGGGTCCCGCCGCGGGGGACGGCGGGTCCTGCCCCGCCGCGGGGGCCGCGAAAGAGCATGCTGCGAGTGCCGCAGCGACCGTACGCGTGACCCGGGTCTGAAGCCGCCCCGTCATCGTCCCCTCCGTTCAGCGATTCGAACGCGCCGGCGGAACCCGTCCGCCCGACGCCGCACGCCGGGCACTATGCGGCGGCGGCGGCGCAGGCGAAAGCCGGCGGCGGGGCGCCTCGGGAGCGGGCGGATCAGCGTCCGTCGTAAACGACCTCGCCGGCTACGATCGTCAGGAGAACGCGACCCCGCAGGATCGCCTCGGCGGGCGCGTCGGCGCCCATGCGCAGCGGGTCCGTGTCGAGAACGGTCACGTCCGCCCATCGTCCCTCGCCGAGCACGCCCGTGCGCTCGTCGAGATGGGACGCGTAGGCCGCACCCGTGGTGTAGGCGCGCACCGCCTCCTCGGGCGTCACCGCCTGTTCGGGATACCAGCCACCCGGCGGCTGCAGCTCCCGGTCGCGGCGGGTCACCGCGGCGTGCAGGCCGTAGAACGGCGAGTGGTCCGAGCCCGGATTGTCGGCGTTGAACGTCAGGGGCACCCCGGCGCGCAGGAAGGTGCGCCAGGCGTAGGCGCCGCGTACGCGCTCGGGGCCCAGCCGGTCCTCCGCCCATGGCATGTCTTCCACGGCGTGGGGCGGCTCCATCGAGGCGACGAGGTCGAGATCCGCGAAGCGTGCGAAGTCGTCGGGGTGGACCACCTGCGCGTGCTCGACCCGGTTGCGGGCCGCCCGGGCGGAGGGTGACTGCGCGTAAACCCGCTCCAGGAAGTCGAGCGTCTCGCGGTTGCCGGCGTCCCCGATCGCGTGGATGCCCACCTGGAACCCCGCACCCAGCATCAGAGCGACGGAGTCCTGATTGAAGCCGTAGCCGGCGCCACTGACGCCCCGATGGCCCGGCTGATCGGCGTAGTCCTCGAGCAGGCGAGCGCCACGGACGCCCAGCGAACCGTCGTAGTATGCTTTGACCGAGCGCACGAACAGGCGCGGGTCCGGGTCCCCCTCGCGCGTCAGGGGACCGCGCTCGAGCCACTCGGCCAGCAGCGCGGGATCGCGTCCACTCAGCATCGCATAGAAGCGCAGCGGCAGACGACCCGCCGCGTCGAGCTGCTCGAGCGCGGCCAGGGTCGCGGCGGCGGTGCCTGCCTCGTGGACCGCCACGTAGCCCGAGCGGGCCATCTCCTCCAGGGCGGCGAGCAGCTCCCGTTCCCGCTGCTCGGGTCCCGGCTCGGGAACGACCCCGTCGATCAGCGGCACCGCGCGGTTGAGGAGCAGGCCGGTGAGCGCGCCGTCGGGTGCCCGCACGATCTCGCCCCCCACCGGATCGTCGGTGTCGGGGTCGATGCCCGCGGCCTCGAAGGCGGCGCGGTTGCCCCACCCGGCGAAGCCGTGCAGGCCGCGCAGCCACACCGGGTGGTCCGGGACCGCTTCGTCGAGCGCGTCCCAGGTGGGGTAGCGGTCCGCCCAGGCGCCCTCGTCCCAGCCCGCGCCCAGGATCCACTCGCCCGCCGGAACGGTGGTGGCTCTCTCGACGACGCGGGCGATCGCCTCGCCCTCGGTCTCGACGCCGACCAGGTCGATGCGGGAGAGGTTTCCGCCGAGTTCTGCGACGTGGGTATGCGAGTCCACCAACCCCGGCAGGACGACCGCGCGGTCCAGGTC
>JAHHMJ010000471.1 GCA_018678395.1 Gemmatimonadota bacterium
CTTCTAGAGAGGCTCGGACGGGGGTCCCGCCGGGTCGGGTCAGCCCCGACCGAGAGCGCGCCGGACCGCGGCCTCCAGCTCGTCGCCGTTGAAGGGCTTCTGCAGGAAGTGGATGCCCGCCCCACGCGGCAGCCGATCGTCGCGCGGGTCGTAGGCCGACAGCAGCAGCACGGGCAGCGTCGCGGAGACGGTCCGGATCGCCGCGACCAGCGTGTTGGGGTCGAGATCGCGAAGACGCGCATCCGCGACGACCAGATCGGGCAGGGGCCCCGACCCCGTGAGCCGATTGACCGCCTCGGCCCCCGTGGTGGCCGTGCCCACGCGGTAGCCGCCGCGCTCGAGAATGCGGGTGCCCAGACGTCGCACCGACTCCTCGTCTTCGACGACCAGGACGAACCCGCGAGGCTCGGGGGTCGACCAGGGCGACTCCCCAAGTTCGGGCAGGGTGGGGCGCGGACGGTCCTCGGCGGGCTCCGGCACGTCCGGCGCCTCTGCGGCCGGAGTTTCCGGCGGCGCCGGCCCGAGCCATGCCGGGAGTCGGATCGAGACGGTCGTGCCCTCGCCCTTCGTCGAGCGCACGTCGATCGTCCCGTCCCGTTCCTCCACGATGCCGTGGACGAGAGCGAGGCCGAGGCCGGTGCCGTGGCCCTGCGGCCGGGTGGTGAAGAAGGGCTCGAACATGTGCCGCAGAACCCCGGGGTCCATCCCCTCGCCGCTGTCCTCCACCGAGAGCGCGACGGTTCCCGGGTCTCGACCGGCACGCAGGCCGAGCTTCAGCCGTCCGCCGTCCGGCATCGCAGCGAGGGCGTTGTCTACGAGGGCGTCGACGAGTCGCCTCATCAGGCCCGGGTCGGCGTGCACCCGGTCCGTTCCGGGCACGATGTCGACCGAGACCGACACCAGGTCGCCCGCCCGCTCGCGCAGCGTCGGCTCCACTTCCCGCAGAATCCGACCCAGGTCGAGCGGGATCGGCTCCCCGCCTCGACGCCGGCTGAAGGTCAGCAGCTGGTCGGTCAGCGACGCGGCTCGCAGCCCGGCGCTGCGGATCTCGCGGCCATCGGCGGCCCAGTCGCTGTCGTCGTC
Organism: Gemmatimonadota bacterium; assembly: GCA_018678395.1. GTDB lineage: Bacteria > Gemmatimonadota > Gemmatimonadetes > Longimicrobiales > Gaopeijiaceae > Gaopeijia. The sequence goes on from JAHHMJ010000471.1 coordinate 1,084, forward strand.
GAGCTCCTCGAGGACCAGCTCGGCGTGGCCGGTCACCACGGTCATCAGGTTGTTGAAGTCGTGGGCGATGCCGCCGGCGAGCCGTCCGAGGGCCTCGATGCGTTCGCTCTGCCGCCGGCGGTCATCCTCGGCGCGGCGGCGACCCAGGTGTTCGGCCGCGACGAGGACCTCCCCCTCTCCTCCGCCGAGGCGGGAGAGGTGAAGCGCCAGCGGTACGCGATGCCCGGCGGCGTGCTCCACCTCCACTTCGCCGTGGACCACGTCGAGCCGTCCGCTCGCCACGGCCCGCAGAGCGGCCTGCGCACGCCTCGGTCCCGGCACTCGCACCAGCGCGGTCAGGGTTCCCGGCGGCGGAGCGATCTCGTTCCAGCCGAGCAGACCCGCGAGCCGAGCGTTGCCCCGACGGAGCGAGCCCCGAGGCCCGAGGACCGCCAGGCCCAGCGGCGCACCCTCGAACAGGCGCTCGAGTGCGTCCGCGTGATCGGTGACACCCGAGCCCGAGACGGGACTCGCCGGCGTGTGGGGTGCCCAGAGCGCGAGGAAGCTGACCGGCTCGCCGTTGCCGTGCACGGCCCGCACCGAGGCCGCTCGATAGCCGACCCACTCGCCGCGGTGGGTGCGAATCCGGATCACGCGGTCCGCGGGGCGGGGGCCGGTGCCGTCGAGCGGATCGGCCAGCGCCCGGTCGTCCGGGTGGATGCGCTCCATCAGGTCGACACGTGTGACCGCCGCCGGGTGCTCCTCCCCGAGGTAGGCGGCCGCCACCTGATTGGCCTTCAGCACCTGTCCACGCTGGTGCAGCACGAGGGCGACCGGCGCCTCGTCCACCATCTGTTCGAGTTCGTCGCGGGAGCGACGAAGCGCGTCGGCTACCTCGCGGCGCGGCGTGATGTCGGTCGCCATCGCTACGACGCGATCGACCTCTCCCTGATCGTTCCGGACGGGGAGGGCCCGGAAGTGGACCCAGCGAACCGTTCCCTCGGGTCGAACGATGCGGAACTCCCGATCGACCGCTTCCGACCCGACGCCCCATGCGTGGCGGGCGACGTCGTCGCGGTCCTCCGGGTGCACCGAGTCCAGGAACGACTGCGGTTCGTCACGAAGCAGGGCGGCGGGCCGGCCCCAGATCGCCTCGTAGCTCGGACTGACGTAGTGCACGACGCGCTGGGCGCCGGCGGCGGTGAGCGACGTCACGATGATCGCGCTCGGCAGCGCGTCCACGACGTCGCGGAACGGTGTACGCGATCCCCGCTCCTCCCCGGGCCGTGCCGGCGTCGTGGCGAGGAACTCGAGACAGACGGAGCGGCGCCCGTCGACACGCAGCGCGGTGACCACGACGACACAGCGGCCGTCCCCGTCGCCCAGGCGTGCGCGGACCTCTTCCTGAGCCATGTCCCGCCCTCCCGACAACACGTCGCGGACGAGACGGTCCACCCGGGCCGCATCGGGGTGGGAGCTCCGTTCCAGAGCCGCCAGAAGGTCCGCGTCGCGGGGTACCGGGGTGCCGACGAGGTCGGGAACCGGTCCTTCCTGCCGGATCCACCCGCGGGAATGCACGATCACCCGCCCCCCGAAGTCCAGCAGGGCCATCGCCCGGGGATGCCCGGTGATGAACGCGAGGGAGACGTCCAGGGCCTTCACGTCGCCGCCAGGATCCACGCCATCTTCGTGGCGAGCATGTCGACGGCGACCTTGTTGTGCCCGCCCTCGGGGATGATGATGTCCGCCCAGCGCTTCGACGGTTCGACGAAGTCGCGATGCATGGGCCGTACGGTGGTCTCGTACTGGGTCAGCACCGACTCCACGCTGCGACCCCGGTCTCTCACGTCGCGGCGCAACCGCCGGATGAGGCGGACGTCGGGATCGGTGTCCACGTACACGCGGATGTCCATGCGTGCGCGCAGCTCCGGCTCGGCGAGAACGAGAATGCCGTCGACGATCACCACGCGCGTGGGACGAACCGGGACGGTCTCGGCCTGACGGCGATGCGTGCGGAAGTCGTAGACCGGCATCTCGATCGGCACCCCGGCCCGCAGCGCGTCCAGGTGGCGCACCATCAGCTCGGTCTCGAGGGCGTCCGGGTGATCGAAGTTGATCGCCGCCCGTTCGTCCGGCGAGAGGTGGTCGAAGTCCCGGTAGTAGGCGTCGTGCCGGAGCTGACTCACGGACTCGGGCGACACGCCGCGGACGATCTCGCGGACCACGGTCGTCTTGCCTGACCCGCTTCCCCCCGCGACGCCGATGATGAGGGAGCTCATCGGGGCTCGCTCTGCACGACGAGAATGCGGCGGGCCAGTTCGCCCCCCACGGTGGTCGACGTCGCGCTGCCGGTACCCACGCGCACGGTAACGGGCCCATCCGCCTCCGCGCGGGCTTCCACCGTCAGCGAAACGCCGGGTCGGAGTCCGTCGGCCTCGAGCGAGCGGAGCTCGTCGCCGTCCTCGTCGGGAACGGCTCGCAGGGTCACCCGATCGCCCGGCGTGCATTGCGCCAGAGTCGGGAAGTCCATCGCCTCGATCTCGCCGGCGGCGGTGGGGATGGGCGCGCCGTGGGGGTCGTGTCGCGGATCTCCCAGCGACGCGGCCATCGCCTCGATCAGGCGGTCGGAAGCCGCATGCTCGAGGCGCTCGGCCTCGTCGTGCACGTCGTCCCAAGCGAACCCGAGGCGGTCCGTCAGGTACGTCTCCAGCACCCGATGGCGGCGGAGGATACGCAGGGCCTCGCGCCGTCCGCGCTCGGTCAGCTGGACACCGCGGTAGGGGACGTGTTCGAGCAGTTTCTCGCCGGCGAGTCGCTTGACCATACCCGTCACCGACGACGGCTGGACTCCCAGGCTCTCCGCGAGAGCGCTCGTGGACGCCGTCTCGTGGCGCCGCGTCAACGCGAACACCGCCTTGAGATAGTCCTCGACCGAGGGAGAGAGCCGCTTGCGGGATCCGGACATTGCGACGGGCGCGGGAGACATGACGCGAACCCGCTGAACGTAACGCGCCCGCTGGGGCGCGAGCGAGGGTGCCGTGGGTCGCGGGCGGCCGAATCGTGAAACCCCGACCGCTTCCGGGCGGTACCAGAGAGGAGACTCTCTCCTCCCGCTGCCCCACGAGGATTCCCTTTGCGCCTTCCGATTCTTCCCGAGGGCATCCACGTGAGCGTGTCCCCCCGATTCTCGCTCGCCCGTTCGGATCCCGCCGAGGGGACGTTCGTCTTCTCGTACCGGGTCCACCTGGTGAACGACGGGACCGAAGACGCGCGTCTGCTCTTTCGGCACTGGCGCATTCACGACGCGGCCGGCGAGGACTCGGAGGTGGACGGCGAGGGGGTGGTCGGCGAACAGCCGCTCATCGCGCCCGGGGATTCGCACAGCTATTCGAGCTTCTGCGTCCTTCGTTCGCCGAGTGGATACATGGAGGGGCACTACACCTTCCAGCGCCCGGACGGCCGTCGTTTCCGGGTCCCGGTGCCGCGGTTCCACTTCGAGGGGCCCGTCGCCTTCCCCTCGATGGACGGAGAGGACGAACAGCCGCCGATGCACTGAGGTTCTCGGCCCGGCGCCGCGTCGGTATCTTGAATCGAGTTCGTGACGAAGACTGTGGCTCCGAAGGGACAAGGGGGAGATCGTGGACGAATCCGTTGCCATCGATGCCAAGCGGATTCTGCTCCGGTACGGAGCGCCCATCGCCGTTCTGGACTCGGTTCCCGATGCCAAGCGCATCGAGTTCGCGCGCATCATCGCACGCACGACCCTGGCCGATCGCGAGAAGGAACTGAAGCGCATGCTTCAGGAACAGGGCTTCATGGAGGGCTGACCTCCAACTCCACGACGCGCTCCCGCTCCGCCGGCAGCTGGATTCGGGGGCGGACCCCGCCGCCGTCGGGGACCGCGTCCAGTTCGGCGGGCTCGCCGTCGACCCTCGCGGACGTCAGTCCCGAGCCGAAGAGCCACGGCTCCAGGATCCACGTGATCGGGGCACCGCCCGCGGTCTGTCGCAGCCGGAACCGATGCAGGGCACCGGTCCGCTCCCAGGTGAACCCCAGGCGCGCATCCGCGAGCGCGAGGCCGGACGCCTCGAAGGCGTTCCAGTGCGTCGGGAAGGCCGGCCGGAGGGTGAGCCGCCCGTAGGCCGCGTCGGGTTCGACCCCCAGCGCCGAGCGGACCAGCCGGTCCAGCGTGTCCGCGGCCAGGGCGATCTCACCGGTCGGCCCGCCGCGCCGCAGGGTCGCGAGATCCGCTCGGACCCCGTCCCACGACGAGGTCGGGCCATCGTCGGGACGGTCGGCTGGCCACGCCGGCCCGGTGGCTCCCACGGTGGGCAGGCCCCGCCCCCCCACCGTGGGCAGCCCCCGGC
>JAHHMJ010000346.1 GCA_018678395.1 Gemmatimonadota bacterium
GGACGGTATCGCGGAACTGGCGGGCCTCGCGAACCCCCACCAGCTGGATCGCTGCGCCGGCCGTGGACTGACCCGCGGTCTCGACGCGGACCGCCTGCAGGTCGAGATACCTCATGATCGGCCCCTCGACGAGACCCACGTCGGTGATCTTGTCGAGGGGAACCGTCATCTCGCGCCTCACCAGAATGCCGCGGGTGACTTTGAGAGATCGCTCAGTGAGGGTGCAGGTGATCCGTTCGAGGTATCGCTTCGTCACCCACTGGCCGGCAATCCACCAGATGGGCAGCAGGGGGATGCCGACGATGGTCGCGGTGAGGACCACGGTCCCGCTCAGCAGCCAGTAGGTGCGGACCTTCGGATTGAACTCCGCTTCGATGAGCGCGTGCGGGTCGTTCATGGCGGACTCCCTGAATGTGTCGCTGAAGGGTGGTTCTTGGCCGCAGAAGCCGGCATCCCACGGGACGCCGCGAATGAATTCCCTACTCGGGCACTTCTCCGATCGGCCGCCGCGTCAGCTCCAGCCCCAGCGTCTTGCCCTTCATCGTCGCGGGCACGCCCTCTTCCATCCACACCGGGGCGGGGGAGCCCAACAGGTAGTGATCGAAGAACTGCTGCATGCGGACGGCCCAGTCGCGCTGGTTGTGTTCCTGCCGCAGGCCGTGTGCCTCGCCGTTGTAGTTCAGCATCCACACGGGCTTCCCCAGGCGTCGCATGGCACTGAACATCTCGATGCCCTGGTACCACGGCACCGCGCCGTCCTCGTCGTTGTGCATCATCAGCAGCGGCGTGTTGATCTTGTCGACGAAGAACAGCGGCGAGTTCTCGATGTACTTCTGGTGCGAATCCCACAGCGTGCCGCCGATACGGCTCTGGGTCTTCTCGTACTGGAACGCCCGGCTCATGCCGGACGCCCAACGGATGCCTCCGTAGGCACTCGTCATGTTCACCACCGGCGCGCCGGCTTCGGCGGCCGCGAAGATGTCCGACCGCGTGATCATGTGCGAGATCTGGTAGCCGCCCCAAGAATGCCCCTGGACGCCGATCTTGTCCGCATCGACGAACCCACGGTCGATCAGCGACAGGACGCCGGGAATCACGGCGTCCTCGGAGCTCTCACCCGGGAACCCGATCTCGTACGGAATGTCGGGAACGAAGAGCAGGTAGCCACGCGACACGTAGAACGCCCGATTGATCGAGCTGCCACCCGCCGCCGGGATGGTGTAGCCGTGCAGGCCGTCCGAGCTGCGCTCGTAGAAGTACACCATCATCGGGTACTGCTGGCTGGGATCGAACCCGTCCGGCTTGTAGAGAATACCCTGGAGCGGGATCCCGTCGGCAGAGGTCCACTCGTAGATCTCGGCCGTACCCCACCGGTACTCGTCCTGCTGCGGATTGGCGTCACTGTGGCGCGTGAACTCGGCCATCTCCGAGTTCGTCGTGTACAGGTCCGGGAATTCCCGGAAAGTCTGCCGCGTGAGCAGGATGCGATCGGCGTCTTCGGCCTTCTGGAAGCCACCGTAGCGGTGATCGGTGAACACGAGCGCTTCGGGGCGCTGCGTGCCGCCGAAGTCGTCGGCGAAGATGCCGTTGGTCTTCTCGAGTTCGTCGAAGGCCGTCAGATAGACGTCGTCGGTGGGGACGTAGTCGAGGTCCGGCTCCAGGGAGGTGTAGCGCAGCCGGACGCGCTCCGCGCGGCCCATGCCCTCGGTGAGGTTCTGCGGAGCTCGGGCGCCGGTCGGATCGACGGCCCAGATGTCGTAGGCGTCGTAGACGACGAAGCGGCCGTCTTCCATCCAGCCCGCGGAGCCGTGCGGACCGGGGTCCTGGGGACGGTCGTCGAGCTCGCGGTAGACGGGGTGCGGCAGGTCCTCGGTGAGGTTGGTCCACGCACCGTTCTCGGGGTCGAAGGCGAACCAGTGCCGCGCGGCCCCGTCCCAGGTGACGAGCCGTGAGCCGTCGGGCGTGAAGGACATGAACCCACCCATACGCTCCGCCACCTGCGCCCGCTCGCCGGTCGCGAACTCGTGCAGGTACCAGTCGTAGTAGCTGGCGTCCCAGGAGACCTCCTGCCGGTACGGCCCGCTGACGCGGACGAGCGCGTGGGCGCCGTCGCCGTCCTCCGACACCTGCGCGTTCTCGAACTCCTCGTCTTCGAGCTGCAGGACCCCGTTTCCGTCGACTCGCGCCGCGGCCTCCCAGGTGCGTTCGTCGTAGCCCTGTGCCCGCACGAGCTGCATGGGCTGGAGGTAGCCGTCCTGCCAGTTCCAGATGTCGACCTCGACGTCGATCTCGTCGTCCCCCTCGCCCTCTTCCGGCTCCGGCTCGGGGAGGGGGCGCGTGCCGAAGAAGACACGGGAGCCGGCATCGGAGAAGCGGAGGTCGCCGTGTTCGCTCACACCCCAGCCGTCCGGGAAGGCGTCGCTCGTCGTCGGCACGAGCAGGCGGGCCTCGCCGTCTCCGGCGTCGGCGACGTACAGCGCCATACCCGGCATGTCGGCGTCCGCGGCCACATCGGCCACGTCACTCATGAAGGCCACCGTGCCGGTGCCCTCGTCGCCCGCGGACACGGCCAGCCCGAGGTAGCGGCCGGAGCCGGCGAGCAGGGTGGTCAGTGCGCCCGTCTGTGGATCCATGCGGTGGACTCCATCGGTCTCCGCGTCGTCGTTGGTCACGAGGTAGAGCGCGTCGCCCGCGTGCGTGAACGCGTAGTCGGTCACGTCGTCGACCCGGACCGGAGTGCGGTCGCCGTCGAGGCGGACCACGAGGAGGGGTTGGCCGTCGGCCTCGTCCTCACCTTCGTCGTCCTCGTCGCCTTCACCTTCCTCCTCGCCCTCTTCGACCTCCGGCTCTTCCTCCGCCCCCTCTTCGCGGTCTTCGGCCTCTTCGGTCATCCGCATGGCGACGACCGACGCCCC
>JAHHMJ010000447.1 GCA_018678395.1 Gemmatimonadota bacterium
AGCGCGAGGGAGTCGCCCTCGAGCAGAGCGAACGTCAGGTCGGGGACGGCGTCGCCGACGCGCGGAGGCGCTGCGGGCATCCCGCCCTCGCCCCCACATCCGGACACGAGAAACACCGTCGCTGCCAGACCGAGGGCGGCGGCGAGGCGGTGTGCGGCGTGGGCCTTCGGGACGGGTCCCATCACTCGTTCTCCTCATCGAATACGGATGCGAGCCGCGCGAGACGGACGCGGGTCGCGTCGTCCGACGCGTCCGTCCAGGCGAACACCAGATCGGCACCATCTCGTTCCATGCGAGGGAAGCCGGCCGCCCGGGCCCCGCTCATGGCGGCGACCAGACGGGGCGCCTCGGCGGTGCGGTCGGCGGCGACCCTGCGGAGCCTCAACTCGGCGGACTCGTCCCCGCTCTCCATCCAGCTGACCAGCGCGTGATCGCCGTCCAGCAACACGTCGACCCTGCCCACCGGCGACCCGCCGTCCACGTGGATCGGTTCGGAGAAGGTGGTGCCCTGATCGTCGCTGAATGCCGCGAGCACCCGGGGCACATCACCCGCTGCCGTGAACCACGCGACCACCACCCGGTCCCCGGCAGCGGCCACCGACGGGCCGTTCACCGGGCAGGCCGCGATGTGCCAGCCGTCCCGATGCACGGGACGCCCCACCGTCCACTCCCCGTCGACCCAGCGGGTCGAGTAGATATCTCGGATCTCGTCCTCGGAGCGGTCGCGGTAGACCACGACCCATCCGTCGGTCGTGCGGGCCGCGCCGGTCTGGCAGCAATCGCAGACCCGTCCGTCGATCAGCGTCTCCGGTCCCGCGGTGCCTGGACCCGACGCGGTGCGAAAGCGGAGCGACATCTCCTCGGTCTCGGCAACCCCGCCGCGCTCGACGTAGGCGCGGCCGTCCAGCCAGACCAGGCCGACGCCCTCCCCCGCCCCCGGCATGAGCGACACGAAGCCGTGCTCCGTGGGGGTGCCGTCCTCGTGCGGAGTCCACGGCTCCGACCAGCTCTCGCCGCCGTCCGACGACCAGGCCACCCGGACCCCGTAGTCGTAGGTCCCTTCCCCTCCGCGCTGCAGCCAGTGCGCCACCAGCCGTCCGTCGTCGAGCCCCACGACCGAGGGAAAGTCGGCCCAGTTCACGAAGAAGTCATCGCGCTCCACCACGGTGCGCATCGGGCCGAGCCGGTCCTCTTCGACCGATGCGAGACGCAGGGCCCACATGCGGCCGCGCTCGTCGCCGCCGTCCGCTTCATCGCCGCCGTCCGAGGCGACGGGCTCCAACCAGCTGAGCCAGAGCCCGTCCTCCGTGGAGGACAGGTACGGCTCGCCGCTGCCCTCGGCCACGGGCGCCGCGAGCGGAACGGCCGGCGCGATCGCGAGCCCACCGGACGTCGCGTCACCGTCGAGGCCGCCCCCGGGAACAGCGTCGCCAGCATCGCCTGCGGGGCCGCACGAACTGACGACGAGCGCGCAGAACGCCGCGACGGAAAGCGATCCCGTCTGCGTACGTAGGGAACTTCGTAGCCCTCTCATGCGGTGGACCTCGTATGCGGACGCGACGGAACGGACCGGAAACGGCAGGGTTCTTGCGTACTGCGTCGAGAGACCGGCATTCGACGCGAACTTAAGGTAGAACAGCCCGCACCGGATGCAATCGGGTGCCGGGCACGGGGGCTTCGGGAACCGACGGGTCACTCCGAGCGTTTCCGATGCCGACGCCTCGATCGTTTTACGAAGGCGCTCGGTGGCGCCTCTTCAGATACATGCGAATTCGACCCCCTCATTCGAGCAAATCCATGACGACGTCTCGCAGCCGGACCCGACGCCTCGGCCTCTTCCTGGTCGCCGCAGCCGTCGTCGGGCCCCTGGCCGTCCCGGCGCCGGTCGAAGCGCAGTACTTCGGCCGCAACAAGGTCCAGTACGACGACTTCGAGTGGCAGGTGCTGGCCACGCCTCACTTCGACATCCACTACTACGACGAGATGTCGGGGGCGATCGAGGATCTGGCTCGCCAGACCGAGCGGTGGTACGAGAGGCTCGCGCGGACCTTCCAGCACGAGTTCGAGGAGTCGAAGCCCCTCATCTTCTACGCCGATCACCCCGACTTCCAGCAGACCAACACGCTGGGCGGGTTCATCGGCGAGGGCACGGGGGGTGTGACCGAGTCGCTGAAGAACCGGGTCATCATGCCGATGACCGGGTCCTACTGGGACACCGATCACGTGCTCGGGCACGAGCTGGTCCACGCCTTCCAGTACAACGTGGCGCAGTCTCGACAGGGGGGCGGCCTGCAGGGCCTCGTGGCGCTGCCGCTCTGGTTGATCGAGGGCATGGCCGAGTATCTCTCGGTCGGTCGCGAAGACCCGCTGACGGCGATGTGGCTCCGGGACGCGGTCATGCGGGACGACTTCCCGACGATCCGCCAGATGACCCGCGAGCAGCGCTTCTTCCCATACCGTTTCGGACAGGCGCTGTGGGCATACGTCGGTGGTGTTTACGGGGACGACGCGATCATCCAGACCTTCCGTCGCTCGCTCCGGATCGGCTTCCCGCCGGCCATCCAGCAGGTGCTGGGGGTCTCGACCGATACGCTGTCGTCCCAGTGGAAGCAGGCCGTGGTGGACGCGTACACCCCGCTGCTCGAGGGGCGTACGCCGCCCGACAGTGTCGGTGAGCGCATCCTGGACGATCAGAATGCCGGGAACCAGAACGTCGCGCCCTCGCTCAGCCCGGATGGGCAGTACATCGCCTTTCTCTCCGAGAAGGACCTCTTCTCCGTCGACCTCTACATGGCGGATGCCCGTACCGGAGAGGTGATCCGCAAGCTGAGCAGCGCGAACTCGGATCCCCACGCCGACGCGCTGCGCTTCATCGACTCGTCGGGCACATGGTCGCCGGACGGCAGCCGCCTCGCCTACGTGGTCTTCTCGGGTGGCGACAACGAGATCAACATCGTCGGGACGGACAACGGCAAGCTGCAGACGCGTATCAAGCCCGAAGGGATCGGGGCCATCACGAGCCCCGCGTGGTCGCCGGACGGCCGCTACATCGCCTTCACGGGCATGAAGGGCGGGATCGCGGACCTGTACCTGTGGGACCTCGAGGCCGGCGAGTTCGAGCAGCTCACCAACGATCGCTTCGCCGATTTCCACGCGACGTGGTCGCCGGACGGGCGCACGATCGCCTTCGCGTCGGACCGCGGCCCGGAGACCGACTTCGAGACGTTCTCCTACTCGAAGTTCCGGATCGCCCTCTTCGACATCGAGACCCGTGGCCTGCGGGTTCTGCCGCTGCTCGGCAACGTGCGGCACACGAATCCGCAGTTCGGCCCGGACGGAGCCCTCTACTTCCTGTCGGACGCCGACGGCTTCTCGGACATCTACAGGACCGATGCCCAGGGTCGCTCGGTCGAGCGCATCACGCGGGTCGCGACCGGGGTGAGCGGGATCGTCTCGCTGTCGCCCGCCCTGTCGGTTTCGGCCGAGACGGGTGAGATCGCCTTCTCGGTCTTCGAGGAGTTCGGCTTCCGCATCCATCGCCTCCCCCCGAACACGCCGGGCATGCCCCTGACGCGTGTGGCCGAGACCGATCTCGAGGTGGAGCGCCGTGGGCGCAACCTGCCGCCGGTCGCATCGGAGCGCTTCAGCCGCGTGGCCGAGTACCTCGAGGATCCCGAGACGGGACTCGAGCCGGAAGGCATGTACGCACAGAACACCGCGGCCGACTACGACCCCTCGCTGGCGCTCGACTTCCTCGGCCAGCCGTCGATCGGCGTCGGTGCCGACCAGTTCGGTACCTACCTCGGCGGCGGTGCGTCGGCCTTCTTCAGCGACATGCTCGGCAATCAGGTGCTCGCCGTCGCGGTGCAGGCCCAGGGCACGGTCAAGGACATCGGCGGGCAGGTGCAGTACGCCGATCTGGGCGACCGTTGGAACTGGGGGGTGTCCGCGGGCCGCATTCCGTACCAGTTGCTCTTCCAGACCTTCAATTTCGGGGACTCGCTGTCCGCTCCGTCGGTCTCGCAGATCCGGCAGCGGGTGTTCGAGACCTCGGTCGGTGGACAGCTGGCCTACCCCTTCTCGACCACGCGCCGCCTGGAAGGTGGACTCGGATTCCGGCGCTATTCGTACGATTTCGAGGAGGACCGCTTCTTCCTCGATCAGTTCGGGCGGATCTTCGCCGTCGAGCGCCTCGATCGGCCGGACCTCGAAGCCCAGTTCTCGACCCTGAACCTGGGGTCCGCCTCACTCGCGTACGTGGGTGACAACTCGTTTTTCGGCTTCACCTCGCCGATTCGCGGAGGACGCTTCCGCTTCGGTGTGGACGCGACCGTCGGGACGGAGAACTTCTTCACGGCCATCGCCGACTGGCGCCGCTACTGGGCCCCCCACCAGAACCTCACCGTCGGCTTCCGCGGCATGCACATCGGCCGCTACGGGGGGATCGAGTCGGCGAACGTGATCCAGCCGTACTTCCTCGGGTGGGAGACGAACATCCGCGGGTACGCCTACGAGAGCTTCGAGACCACCGAGTGCCGACTGCCCGAAGGCTCCACGGGTGACGGGTGCCCGGTCTTCGATCGCCTGTTCGGGAACCAGATCGCGGTCGCCAACTTCGAGATGCGCATCCCGTTCCTCGGGGTCGAACAGTATGGCCTGTTGGCGTTCCCCTTCCTGCCGACCGAGCTGACCGCCTTCGTCGACGCGGGACTCGCGTGGTACGACCAGGACCCGGGTGACAACGCGCGCTTCGGCACCTCGCAGCTCCTCGACAACTCACCCACGCTCGAGTGGAGCCGGACGTCCCTGGAGCGGGTCCCGGTGGTCAGCGCTGGTTTCTCCGCACGGACCAACATCCTCGGATTCCTGATCCTGGAGACCTACTTCGCCTACCCGTTCCAGCGCCCGGACAAGGGCTGGCACTGGGGCTTCAACCTGGCACCGGGTTGGTGATGGCGCAGGGCCGCGGCGATCCGCAGCGCGGCGATCCGTACCGCGGCGATCCGTAGCGCTCGTACGCCCATTGGGTGGCGGCGCCGGTCACGGCCGAAACCGCGACGGCCCGATCCCGGCAGGGGGCGGGCCTTCGTCCGTTGGGGGGGGCATGGCGGTGCTGGGGCCGCCCTGGAGTCCCCATCCCGCCCCGGCGAGGGACTCGCAGCCGGTGAGCGGCACGCCCCGCAGCCAGCGATGGGCAGCCGGTGAGCGGCACGCCCCGCAGCCACGGGAGAATCGTGGTTCTCGCTTCGCTCGTCGTGTCGTGTGTCCCGCTTCTCCACGAGAAGCGGGAGAAAGGTACGCCTCGCTGTGGCGGGCGCCGCGATTGTGACGCCTTTGCCCAGCAAAGCGGGAAGAACGTGTGCCTCGGAGCGCCGTCATCCGCGACTGTGGCGTTTCTGCCCGGAAAGGCGGGCAGAACGTGCACCTTGGGC
>JAHHMJ010000416.1 GCA_018678395.1 Gemmatimonadota bacterium
GTGTGCGCGGGACAGTGCAAGCTCCGTACGGTGCGTGGCCTCGAAACGACGCGCAGCCGGAACCAGGAGGGATTCGAGGAGGCGGTCGACGCGGCCGCGTGGGCCGACGTCGCTGTGCTCTTCCTCGGCGAGGAGTCCATCCTGTCGGGGGAGGCGCACTGCCGCGCGGACATCTCGCTTCCGGGGGCACAGGAAGAGCTGATCGCGGCCGTGGCGGCGACCGGCACCCCCGTGGTCCTGGTCGTCCTGGCCGGACGGCCGCTGGCTCTCGAGCGGGTCGTCGCGCATGCCGACGCGATCCTGTACGCCTGGCATCCCGGGACCATGGCGGGACCCGCGATCGCCGATCTCCTGGTCGGCGCCGAGTGCCCCTCGGGCAAGCTGGCGATGACGCTTCCGCGGGTGACGGGCCAGATCCCGATCTACTACGCGTACAAGCACACCGGGAAGCCGGTCACGCCCGAGTCGTGGATGCACATCGACGACATCCCGGCCGATTCGCCCCAGCTGTCGATGGGCAACACGTCGTTCCACATGGACGTGCATTACACGCCGCTGTTCCCCTTCGGCCACGGGTTGTCCTACACCCGCTTCGAGGTCCACGACGTACGGGTGGACCGGGAGCACCTGCCGATCGGCGAGTCCCTCGTCGTGCGGGCCGACGTGGTCAACGCGGGTCCCCGCTCCGGGACCGAGGTCGTACAGCTGTACGTCCGCGACCCCGTGGCGAGCGTGACGCGTCCGGTTCGTGAGCTGAAGGGCTTCCAGCGGGTCGCCCTCGAGCCGGGAGAGCGGCGCACGGTCGAGTTCGAAGTGCATACCGACGACCTGCGCTTCCCGGGCCGGGACATGACGCCCACGGTCGATTCGGGCCGGATCCAGGTCTGGGTGGGCGGCAGCTCCGAGGCGCGCGCCGGTACCCAGTTCGAGATCGTCGAGTCGTAGGCGCGACGCTCCTCCAACCTCAACCACGCATTCCGATGGCCGATCTCCGCCAGTACGACGCCCGAGCGAACGAACTGATCGCTCGCATGAGTCTCGATGAGAAACTCGGACAGATGACGCAGCCCGAGCGGATGCACATCAGTCCCGAAGACGTACGGAGACACCACATCGGATCGGTGTTGAGTGGGGGCGGTTCGTGGCCCGGCGCCAACGTACCCGCCGACTGGGTGGCGATGAACGACGCCTATTGGGAGGCCACGGTCGCGAACGATGGCGACGACGACGGCGTGGCGATTCCGATCCTGTACGGCGTAGACGCGGTGCACGGGCACAACAACGTCCGTGGCGCCACGCTCTTCCCGCACAACATCGGGCTGGGTGCGGCGCGGGACCCCGGGCTGATCGAGCGCATCGCGCGGACGACCGCGCGCGAGGTGCTCGCGACGGGTGTCGAGTGGACCTTCGCCCCGACCCTCGCGGTCGTCCGAGACGACCACTGGGGCCGCACGTACGAGAGCTACTCCGAGGACCCCGAGATCGTGGCGGCATACGCTGCGGCCTTCGTGCGCGGTCTGCAGGGGGATCTCGGCGAGGACGGGCTCGTCGCCTGCGCGAAGCACTGGGTCGGCGACGGCGGTACGACCGGAGGCGTGGACCAGGGCGAGACGACGATTCCCGAGGACGAGCTGCGCCGGTTTCACATCGCTCCCTACCTCCAGGCACTGAGCGCGGGGGTCCTGACCGTCATGGCGTCGTACAACAGCTGGAACGGAGAGAAGTGCCACGGTCACGAGTACCTCCTCTCCGACGTGCTCAAGGGGGAGCTCGGCTTCGACGGGTTCGTGGTGTCGGACTGGGACGGCATCGACCAGATCGACGACGACTACGACGAGTCGGTCGCGCGCGGCGTGCTCGCGGGCGTGGACATGTTCATGGTGCCGGAGAAGTGGCGCGACTTCATCGGGGCGCTCCGTGCGCACGTCGAGAGCGGTCGAGTGCCCATGGAGCGTATCGATGACGCGGTACGCCGCATCCTGCGCGTCAAGCTGGCCTACCGTCTGTTCGACCGTCAGCGGCCCGCCGATCGGCGCTGGTCGAACCACGAGAGCTTCGGGGGAGACGAGCACCGTGCCGTGGCTCGAGAGGCCGTACGGAAGTCCCTGGTGCTGCTCAAGAACGACGACGGCGCGCTCCCGGTGGACCGGGGTGCCCGCATCCTGGTCGCGGGGAAGAGCGCGCACGATCGTGGCCACCAGAGCGGCGGCTTTTCGCTCGCGTGGCAGGGACAGTCCGGCAACGACCACATCGAGGGCGGGACGTCGATCTGGGAGGGCATCGAGGCGATAGCGCCCGGGGCGGTTCTCAGCCCGGACGGAAGTGCCGCCGACACGGGCGAATTCGACGTCGCGATCCTCGCGATCGGGGAGCGTCCGTACGCCGAGGGCATGGGCGACGTCCGGACCTCGCAGTTCGTCGCGCGTGGCTCCGGCCTCGCGCAGAACATACCGGGCGCGGGCAAGCTGGCGCCCTACGGTGCCACGCTCGAGCACCGGGTCTCGCATCCCGAGGACCTCGCCACGATCGAGCGCGTGCGGGCCGCGGGGATCCCGGTCATCACGGTGCTCGTGTCCGGCCGCCCGCTCGTGGTCAACGCGGAGCTGGATGCCTCGACGGCCTTCGTCGCCGCCTGGCTGCCCGGCTCGGAAGGGCAGGGGGTCGCCGACGTCCTCTTCGGCGATCACGACTTCCAGGGTCGCCTGTCGTTCTCCTGGCCGCATCGGGACGAGGATCTGCCGAACCGGGGCGACGATCCGGATGTGTCGCTCTTCCCCTACGGCTACGGGCTAACGTACCGCTAGACGGAAGGGATTCGTTCCGGCGTGACGACCGAAGAGACGAGGGCCGGCTCCGCGAACGCGGGGCCGGCCCTCGGTGCCATACGACGTCTCTCCCCAAGCCGCCTGTGAACGCCTCCAGGGCGTCCCGGGACGGTGCTCAGGCGGCGACCGGTGCCTCCGCCCCGCCACGACGCCGCTCGAGCTCCGCACGCGTCTCGTGCGCCACCTCTTCCGTGATCGGGTACGAGGCCACTGCCCAGATCGCGACCAGCGAGGCGACGGCCGGGATGAAGGCGTCGAAGATCCGCATCATCAGGATGGTCTCGGGCGTCTGATTCCCCTCGAGCGCCACGTCGAACCCGGTGGCGTTCAGCAGGAACCCACCGCCGGCGAGGGCCGCGGCCATGCCGAGCTTCACCACCCACCAGTAGATCGAGCCGAACATCCCCTCGCGGCGCTGATGGCTGGTCAACTCGTCCATGTCGACCACGTCGGCGATCATCGAACCCATCAGCGTGAACAGGCCGCCGAGCCCGAAGGCCATCAGCGGTGCAGGCAGGATCACCAGCCACGGGATGTCGGGGTTGTAGCAGAACC
>JAHHMJ010000148.1 GCA_018678395.1 Gemmatimonadota bacterium
GACCTGCTGTTCGCCGACCCGCGACCGGCACCCGGGCTGGATCTGGTCGATCTCGACGGCGATGCCGTCGGCCTCGAAGCGCTGCGCGGGCAGGTCGTCGCCCTCTTCTTCGGCTATACCCAGTGCCCGGACGTCTGTCCGATCACGCTCTCGCAGCTGTCTCGGCTCCGGGCGGAGATCGATCCCGAGGGATCGCGCCTGCAGATCGTCTTCGTCAGCCTCGATCCCGTGCGCGACACGCCGGAGGTGCTCGAGAGGTACGTGGCGTCCTTCGGCGCCGACGTACTGGCGTGGACCGCACCGGTGGACGTGCTCCGGCCCCAGGTGCTGGAATGGGGGATCGGCTTCGTGTATCGCCCTCGGGCGGGTGGACCGGCCGACTCGGTCGCCCCCGATCCTGCGGGGGCCCTCGGTGAGGACTACCTCGTGGATCACACCGCGCGGACCTTCGTCATCGACGGCGAGGGCCGGCTGCGGGCCCAGCTCCTGCACGACACCCGCAGCGATGCGCTCCGCGAGGTCCTGGCGACCGTGCTGGAGGAGGGGTGAGGGCCCATTCACCCGTCCCGCGCCGCCTCGCGGCGCTCGCGCTCTTCCTGATGGCGGCCTGCACGCCCGCCGATGGGCCGCGTCGAAGCGGTGACCCTGCGCTCGACGCGGACATTCGCGTGTCGCCGACGCCCGCCGTCGTCGGCGAGAGCCGGGTGTTCGTGCGCGCCACGGACGGCGGTGTGGCCCTGAGCGGTGCGCAGGCAACGGTCCGATCGTTGGCGGTCGACACGACGGGGGGCGGGGTTCCAGCCCCGCCCGGTGCCCTGCCGCCGGCCGTGGAGCACGTCCTGGCGGAGGTCGACGGCGCGGCGGGCGACTACGGACCCGTGGTCCTCCATTTTCCGGCGCCGGGTCGGTGGCGGCTCGAGGTGACGCTGCGGGTCGGCGGCCGGACCACGACGCTCTCGGTGCCCCTCGCGGTCGTAGGCGGTCCCGGCGGCTGAGGTCGGCGGGGGGCGTCAGAGATCCGTCGGCAGCGTGAGTCGCGCCCGGGCCCCCGGGCCGTCGCTTCGGTTCTCCAGTTCGAGCTTCCCCCCGTGGCCCTCGGCGATCTGTCGAGACAACACGAGCCCGATTCCCGATCCGCCGGGCTTGGTGGTGTAGAACGGGACGAAGAGGTTGGCGGTGTCGGACACCCCCGGCCCCTCGTCTTCGACCATCAGGTGCAGCCTGCCGTTCTTCACGATCCAGCGCACCTGGACGCCCCCGGTCGACGGGCCGGGCCCGCCGTCGCCCAGGGTCGCATCGGTGGCGTTGCGAATCAGGTTGATGAGCGCCTGCTCCAGCTGGTCGGCGTCGGCCTGGACGACGAGATCGGGCCCGCCCATCACCACCACCGGGAGCCGTGTTTCCAGGGCGGCGACGCCTTCGACCAGACTCTCGATGCGCACCGGGGCGAGCACGGGCTCCGGCAGGCGTGCGAGGCGCGCGTAGGCGGCCATGAAGCGGCCCAACGAATCCGCGCGTCCCCGGATCACACCGAGACCGCTCTCGAGGTCCTGATCGATGTCGTCGGGCCGCTCCGGGCGCTCCAGCAGGCTCTGCAGCGACTGCGTGATGGAGGTGATCGGAGCGAGGGAGTTGTTGATCTCGTGGGAGAGCACCCGGATGATGCGCTTCCACGCCTGGCGTTCCTCTTCCCGAAGGGCCCGGCTCAGGTCCGAGAGCACCAGGAGCTGGAGGGGCAGTCCCTCCTGGCGAACGACGTTCCGACGCAGCTCGAAGCGGCCCTGACCGCCCGGGTACGCGAGCTCGATGGTCCGAGGCGTGATCCCCACGAGACCCTCCGCGAGGCGAAGCTCGTCGGCCGTTCGATCGAGAAGGCGCTCGGCCGGCTGACCGAGCAGCCGGGCGCCCGCCCGGTTGACCAGGCGCAGCCGCTGTTCCTCGTCGAACGCGAAGATCGCGAGGTCGACCTCCTCGAGTACCTTCCGGAGAAGCTCCGTGGCCTCGACCGCTCCGAGGCGTTGCTCGCGGAGAATCTCCTCCAGTGCGTTGAGCTCGATGTAGGCGAGCGACAGCGGGTCGGAGGCGCCGGCCTGGGGGAGCCGAGCCCGGATCGAGAAATCACCCTCACGCAGGGCGGCCAGCATGTTGGCGAGCGTCTGGAGGGGCCGCACGACCCGAGCGCGGAGCGCGAAGGCCGCAGCGAGCCAGACGATCAGCAGTCCTCCGGTGACCGTCCACACCACCCGCGCCGGGTAGTCCCCGAGAAACAGGAGGAGCAGCGCGACTCCGACGCCGGGAAGGCCCGCCAGCAGGGCGAGCAGGATGATCCGCCGGTCGTGCGGGAGTCGTCTCAGGCCCCGACGGCGTCTCGACCCGCTCTCCTGCTGTGGCCTTCGGGGCCGATCCATGGGGGAAAGCGGCGGGTTCGACACGGGATCAGGGCGAAAGGTCGTAGCGTTGCAGGCGCCGATAGAGGGCGCTTCGCGACAGACCGAGGGCGTCGGCCGCCCGGCTCACGTTCCCCCCGTTCCGCTCGAGCGCCTTCTCGATCAGCAGCCGCTCGGCTTCGTCCAGGGTGAGTTCCTCCAGCGACTCGGACCCGTCGTCTCCGCGGCGACGCAGCGTCAGATCCGACACGGAAATCTCGGAACCCCGCGCCATGAGAACCGCCCGCTCCATGGCGTGTTCGAGTTCCCGCACGTTGCCCGGCCAGCGGTGCCGGAGGAGTGCGTCGCTCGCCTCGCGCGAGAAGCCCTGAATCTCGCGACCGTACCGCTTCGACTCACGGGCGAGGAAGTGGAGGGCGAGCGGGAGGATGTCCTCCCGGCGCTCTCGGAGGGGCGGGAGGTGCACCTCGACGGTGTTCAGCCGATAGAGCAGGTCTTCGCGGAATCGACCCGCGGCGACCGCCTCGTTCAGGTCGGCGTTGGTGGCCGACAGAACCCTGACGTCGACCCGCCGCACGCGGGACGCGCCGACCCGCTGGACCTCTCCCCTCTCGAGCACGCGAAGCAGCTTGGCCTGCTGTGCCAGAGTGATGTTCGCGATCTCGTCGAGAAAGAGGGTGCCGCCGTCGGCCATCTCGAAGCAGCCGACCCGATCGGACTTGGCGTCCGTGAAGGCCCCCTTCACATGCCCGAAGATCTCGCTTTCGAAGACACCTTCGCTGAAGCCTCCCACATTCACGGCCACCAACGGCTTGCGAGCGCGATCCGAGACGGCGTGGAGCCAGCGCGCCGCCACTTCCTTGCCGGTCCCGTGCTCCCCGGTGATCAGCACGTTCGCCGACGACGGACCTACACGCTCCATCATCTCGAGCACCGGCTCCATGGCGCGGGACTCGGCGATCAGGCGCGGCGTGCCCGACGTGCTGACCTGGAGGTTCTCGCCCTCCATCTGCTGGGAGCGCCGGAGTGCGCGGCCCAACTCGGCCTGCGTGCGGAGGGTGGTCAGCAGCCGCTCGTTGTCCCAGGGCTTCTCCACGTAGTCGCGGGCACCGCGGCGCATGGCCTCGACGGCGCCTTCCACGCTCCCCCACGCCGTCATGACCACGATGGGAAGGGTGTCGTCTTCCGACCGCAGTCGCGCCAGGAGATCCAGGCCCTCGCGCCCGGACGTCGTGTCGCGCGTGTAATTGAGGTCCATCAGGACCACGTCGACGTCCTCGTCCTCGACGACCCGGAGCACGCCCGCCGGAGAGGACGCGGTCGAGATCTCGAACCCGGCCCCCTTCAACAGGAGCCGCAGCGCCTCGAGAACGTCCGTCTGATCGTCGGCGATCAGGATGCGGGGCGGACCGGTACCGGCGGTCACGAGCGCCGCCTCGGGAATCGCCGCGACTTCATGCGCTCGTCCTCACGAGTCCACGATCCACCCGTCGCGGAGTTGGATGATCCGGTGGCCGTACTGCGCGTATTCCTCGTTGTGCGTCACCTGGATGATCGTGGTCCCCTCGCGGTTCAACTGCTTGAGGAGGTCCATGATCATCCGCCCCTGACTGGAGTGCAGGCTGCCCGTCGGCTCGTCGGCGAGAATCACGCGGGGTTCGGCGATGACGGCTCGGGCCACGGCCACGAGCTGCTGCTGCCCGCCGGAGAGCTGATTCGGGTACAGATCCTTCTTGCCGACAATCTGGAATCGGTCCAGGGAGTCGGCCACGATCGCCTGGCGGTCCTTCCGCTTCACGTTCCGGTACGACAGCGGGATCTCGAGGTTCTCGTACACGGTCAGGTCGTCCAGGAGATGGTACTGCTGGAAGACGAAGCCGATGTACTCCTTGTTGAGCTCGATCCGGTGCCGCGGACGGAGGGCGTGCACCGCGTGGTCGAAGAGGTGGTACTCGCCCCGCCAGTCGGCATCGAGCATCCCCAGGATCGAGAGCAGCGTGCTCTTCCCCGCACCGGACGGACCCATGATGGTGACGAACTCGCCGTCCTGGATCTCCGCGTCGACGCGCCTGAGGACGAAGGTCTCTCCGGCGCCGGAGCGGTAGGACTTCTCGAGGTCCCTGAGCTTGATCATGCGGTTTCTGGTGTAGCGAGAGGGAGAAAATCTCGTCGGGTTCGATGCGTCCCGGGCCCGAACGGTTCCCCGCAGGCGACGGAATGTACGGGGTGGGACGGATCGTTGCAGGGGTGGCGGTACCGTAAGCCGACGCCTCGTCGGAGCCTACGACCGCCCCGACGGAGCGGTTTCGCCGGGCGGACGCTCGCCGCGGCCGAACGATCGAGGGGGCGGTCCCGTGACCGGGCCCGCCCCCCTGACCACGACCCATCTCGTCGCGGCGCGTCAGTCGCCGGCGGTCACGTCGAAGCCGGCCTCTCCCAGTTCGTGGGCGCGGCGCACGTCGTCCTCGCTGACCACCTGGCCGTCGAAGAGGTGCACCGCCCGGTCCGCCACGTCCGCGTAGCGCGGATCGTGCGTCACCATGCAGATCGTCGCGCCGTCGGCGTGCAGCTCGCGCAGCAGGTCCATCACCGCGTTGCCGTTCTTCGAGTCCAGGTTACCCGTCGGCTCGTCGGCCAGCAGGATCAGAGGCTTGCCCACGATCGCCCGCGCCACCGCCACACGCTGCTGCTGACCGCCCGACAGCTGGCTCGGATAGTGCCCCATCCGGTGCGCCATCCCCACACGCTCGAGCGCCGCCTGCACCCGCTCCTTCCGCTCCGAGCCCGGCATCCCGCGGTACGTCAGCGGCACCTCCACGTTCTCGTAGACCGTCAGGTCGCCGATCAGGTTGAACGCCTGGAAGATGAACCCGATCGCCTGGTTGCGGATCTTGGCCCGCTGGCCCGCGCTCAGGTTCTCGACAGGCTCCCCGTCGAGCAGGTACTTGCCCCCCGTCGGGGAATCCAGCAGTCCCAGGATCGAGAGCAGCGTCGTCTTGCCGCAGCCCGAAGGACCCGCGATCGACACGAACTCCCCGCTCTGGATATCCAGGTTGATCCCCGACAACGCGTGGGTCTCCACCTCTTCGGTGTAGAAGACCTTCGACAGGTCGTTCAGGTGGATCAGCGCCTTTCCGTTCTCCATCGTCATCCTCTTCCCGTTCGTGACGGATCCTCGCCGCCGGCGCGGCGTTGAGCGTATGCCGCGGGGGCGATCCCCGCGGCGCCGATTCAGCGCAGGCGGACGCGGTCGTAGCCGTCCCACTGCGACATGTCCTGCAGAAGCACGACGTCTCCGACGCGCAGTCCTTCGAGCACCTCCATGTCGTTCACCGAGCTGGCCCCGAAGAGGACCTGCACGCGCTCGGCGTACTCGCCGTCCGGCGTGAGCCGGAAGAGGCTGGCCCGCTGATTCGCCTGCGCGAAGCTGGGCCGCGAGATGTGAAGCACGTCGTCCAGGCGATCGATGATCACGTTGCCGTCGACGCTGAGGTCGGGGCGAGCGCTGGGCGGGAGGTCGAGCGGCAGCGACACGTCGATGGTCACCGAGCCCTGTCGGACCGCCGGATCGATTCGCGAGACCTGCCCCTCGATCGTGTCGGTCCGGGTGTCGATCAGCGCCGTCTGACCGACGATGATCTCCTGCGCCTGCGTCTGCGAGATGCGGATCTCCGCCTTGAGCCGGCCCGGCACCACGATCCGTGCGATCTGCTGACCGGAGGTGACGTACTGTCCCTCCTGCAGCGGGATCTCGAGCGGAGAGAGCGTGCCCGCGATGGGGGCGGTCACCACCAGCGAGGCGAGGCGATCCTGGTTGAAGCTCACGGTCTCCTGCAGGCGTTCGACCTGCAGTGCCAGCGCCATGATCTGATCGTCTTCGGTCTCGAGCATGACCTGGAGACGCTCCCGTTCGAGGTCGACCCGCGTCTGCAGCTGCTCCATCTCTTCGCGGCTTCGGTCGAGCTCGGACCGCGCTACCAGCGCCGGGTTCGTGTCCCAGAGCCGCTGATTGGTCTCGTAGGTGCGCCGGGCCGCGGAGAGCTGCGTCTCGAGCAGCTTCACGGCCCCTTCCTGCTGCAGCCGATTCGTACGCAGGTTCGCCCGCGTCTGCATCAGGGTCGACTGCGCCTGACTGAGCTGGGACTGGGCCTGCAGGAGCTGTAGATCCACATCCGGATTGCTCATGCGCAAGATCACGTCACCTTGCTCAACCACCGCTCCCGGAAGCAGTTCGATGCGCTCCACGCGTCCGTTGGTTACCGCCGTGATCAGGCGCGCCTGTTCCGGCACGAGAGTCCCGGGCCCCCGGATCTGCCGCACCAGGGTGCCCTGCTCGACCGTGTCCATCCAGACGACCGCCCGGTCGACAGAGGGCGCGGCGGACGGGAGTTGCTGCACGGCGAAGGTGAGGGCGGCGAACCCCACGATGACGGCGGCGATGATCAGGGAGCGCTTGCGCTTCTTCGGCTTGGTATCGCGGATGATGTCCACGGAAGATCGTCCTCTCGGTTCAGGGTGCGTCCGGCTGGGCACCGGGGCGGAGGGTGCGGCCGGTCGACGCCTGAAGGGCGACGAGCGCCTGATGAAAGCCGTACACGGCGATCAGATAGTCCCGCTGCGCCGTGGTCAAGGACGTTTGCGCGTCCATGAGTTCCAGAACCGAGGTGTTGCCGACCTCGTACCGCTGCTGGGCCTCGGTCAGGCGCTGCGTCGCCAGATCCTGGTTCCGCCCCTCGATCTGCACCTGCCGGTACGCCGACTCGAGGTTGTCGAGCGACTGGGTCACCGCAGTCCGCAGGCGCAATTCCTCCTGGCGACGGAGGTGGCTGGCGTCGTCGGCGGCAGCCTCGGCCTCCTCGACCTGACGCTGCCGCGAGAAGCCCTGGAAGACGGGCAGCGACACGCTCAGGTTCAGGCTCAGCGGGTTCTTCGTGAAGTCGAAGGGAAAGGCCTCGTTCTGTGCGAGCGCGTCCTGCACGGCCCCGTCGGACGACATGAACGGAGAGCAATCCCGCGGGCTCCACGGCCCACCGATCGAATTCGCGAGCGCGTTGTTCTGCTCACAGCTGGCGAGCGCCCCCTGCATCTGCCCCGTGACGCTGTTGACGATGAAGTCCTCGTTCAGGGCCTGCTGCGTGAAGCCGCGCAGCGTGGTGGACACGTTGATCGACGGGAAGTAGGCGCTCCGCGCCTGACGAACCTGGGCTCGACTGGAGCCCTCCTGGGCCCGTGCCGCGCGGAGGGACGGATGGGCCCCGAGCGCCTCTGCGAGGAGTTCGTCGACGCTCCACGTCGGCTCGAAGACCTCGAATTCACTGACCAGCTCCAACTCCTCGTCGATGACCTCGCCCAACTGCTCCATCAGACGCAGCCGTTCGGCGCGCGAGAGCCGTTCGGCCTGCAGGAGCGCGACCTCGGCCCGGCCGAGATCCACCTCGGCCTGCCGGCCCTCGGTGGCGGCCACATCCTCCATGGCCACCCGGGTCTGCACGAGGTCGCGATTCTGCGCCGCGCGATCGTACTGGTCCCGCGCCACGCCGACCGCGTCCCGGGCCCGAAGCGCCGCCATGTACTGCAGCGTGACCCGGTTCTCGAGGTCGAACTCGGCGGAGCGGATCCCCGCGGCCGTCGACTCCTGGGCCGCCCGGGCGCTCGAGACGCCGAAGATCGACCGCCCGTCGATGCCCCAGTTGAAGCTCAGGCTGTACCCGGACGAGTACCAGTCGGTGGACTGGACCCCGAGGTCGACCGTTCCGAAGCGTTGTACACCGGCCTCCGTATAGCTCGCCGATCCGCCGGCGTTCACCGTCGGAAGCAGGTTGCCGTAGGCTTCCCGGACGCCCCAGTCCGCAGCCGCCTGGTCGTTGGCCGTGATGCGGTAGGTCGGATTGTTGCGCTTGGCGAGGCGAATGGCCTCGTCGAGTCCGAGCGGCCGAGCCTCCTGCGCGGCCAGGGCGGTGGCGGTCAGCGCGAGGAGCACGAGGGCGGCGCCCACCGCCCGCCCGATCCGCGCCCCGCGCTCCGAATCGGCAGGGGTCAGAACGGGCTCGCTCCTCCCCTTCCGGCTCATCCCGTATCGTTGCATGTCGTTCGCTGTCGTTGAGAGTAGCGCGACTCCGAAAGGCCCTTCCGACGCCGACCGCGTCGGCCGCCACACCCCTCCACATCCACGTCCGCCGAAAGGGCCCAACGGAGTCACCTGCTGCACGGTTTCAGTGAAGGAACCGTGCCACGCCTGCGAGGCAGCTCCGATCCGTTGGGGCCGTGGAGGTTACGACTGGAGGGGATCGGCGATCTCAGGGGGCGCAATGGCGCGACTCCGGGACGCCCCGTCCCATTTTCGGACACCTGCGACCCACGGGAGCGGGGCCCGCCGCTCCCCGTTCGAATGGCGTCGTGTCCTCGCCCACGGCCCTCGCTTCGAATCGCCCGGCTGGCCGCCCGGCCGCGGCCACCCTAGGGTGGGTTCATGACCACGACATCAACCGGCCGCTTGCGGCTCGCTGCGGTGCTCCTCGCCTCGTCCCTCGCTGCCTGCGTCGAGTCCGCGCCGTACGACCTCCTCATCCGGGGCGGCACGGTCTACGACGGCAGCGGGGCGCCGGGAGTGGAGGCGGACGTCGCGATCCGCGGGGATCGCGTCGTCGCCATCGGCGACCTCGAGGATGGCGTCGCCGCGCGTACGATCGACGCCACCGGGCTCTCGGTCGCTCCGGGCTTCGTCGACCTGCACACCCACCTCGATCCGCTTCTCCGGCTTCCGGCTGCGGAGAGCCACCTCCGCCAGGGAGTCACGACCGCGGTCGGTGCCCCGGACGGGGGCGGTCCCCTCCCGCTCGCTCCCTACCTCGACGAGGCCGAAGCGCTCGGGATGGGCATGAACGTCGCGTTCCTCGTCGGCCACAACTCCGTGCGCCGCGCCGTGATGAACCTCGAGGACCGGGCGCCCACTCCATCCGAGCTGGACGAGATGTCCGGGCTCGTCGCTCAGGCCATGGGCGAAGGCGCGTTCGGGATCTCCACGGGGCTGAAGTACCTGCCCGGAGCGTTCTCGACGGTCGACGAGGTCGTCGCCCTGAGTCGGGTGGCCGCGGATTCGGGAGGATTCTACACCTCGCATCTGCGCGAGGAGGGGATCGGCCGCACTCCGGGGCTCAGCCTCGTCGAGGGGGTCGCGGAAGCCCTCGAAATCGGGCGCCGGGCGGACATCCCGGTCGTTCTGACCCACCACAAGGTCGTCGGCCAGCCGCTCTGGGGACGCTCGGCGACCACGCTGGCGATGGTCGACTCCGCGCGGGCGGCCGGGACCGACGTCATGATCGATCAGTACCCGTACACCGCCACGTTCACCGGCATTTCGATCCTGGTACCCGCCTGGGCGCAGGCCGGCGGTGACGAGGCGTTCCTGGAGCGCCTCGAGGATCCGGCGATGGCCGATTCGATCCTCACCGACATCGAGTGGGCCCTCGTGAACGATCGCGGCGGAAACGACCTCTCCCGGGTGCAGTTCGCCCGAGTGGAGTGGGATTCGTCGCTGGAGGGTCGGACCCTGCGCGACTGGGCCGAGCGGGAGGGCGTGGAGCCGACCCCGCGCAACGGGGCGCGCCTCGTCGTGGAGGCGATGCGCCGCGGGGGCGCCTCGGCGATCTACCACGCCCTCGACGAGGGCGATGTCGAAGCCATTCTCCGCCATCCCTGGACGGCGGTGGCCTCGGACGGTCGCCTCACCCAGCCCGGGGAGGGCCACCCGCACCCGCGCTGGTACGGGACGTTCCCCCGGGTGCTCGGGCGGTACGTGCGCGAACGAGGCGTCCTGTCGCTCGAGGAGGCGATCCGCAAGATGACCCGCCTCCCCGCCGATCGCATGGGACTCACCGAGCGGGGGCGATTGGCCGAGGGAGCCTTCGCGGACGTCGTCGTTTTCGATCCCGCCACCGTACTCGACGAATCGACCTTCCAGGAGCCCCACGCCTATCCGACCGGGATCCCGTGGGTCGTCGTGAACGGGCAGATCGCCGTCGACGACGGCGCCCTGGCGCCCGTCCGGGCGGGTCGGGTGCTGCGCCGCGGAGGCTGACCCGGCCGGGGTTCGGTCCGCGGGCAGCCCGGCGTCAGTCGGCGGCGGCGAGGATGCGGCGGTGGTAGTTGATCTGCCCGAGATGGTAGTTCAGGTGCCCCGCGAGGTGCGTCAGCATCATTTCGGTCGTCGCGCCCTCGTCGAGCGGCCCGCCACCCGTCCACGGCCGTTCGAGCGCGGCATCGTCCATCGCCCCCAGGGTCGCGGCGACCGCACGTCGGGCGGACGCGATCTCTTCGAGCAACTCGGATCGCGACAGGTCGCGGGCGCCGAACTCCCGGGGTCGATCGCGGACGTACCCGGTGTTCCCCATCAGGGCACCCACGAAGTGCTGGAGGTTCCCGGCGAGATGCAGCGCCAGCGTACCGGCGGGGTTCGAGATTTCTCCCGCCTCGATCCAGAGTGCCGCATCGTCGGGATAGGCCCGCACCTCGGTCTCCAGCCGGCCGAGGTCGCGGTCGAGGAGTGTGGCGAAGCTGCGGGTGCGGGGATGGGCGGTGGTCGTCATGGCACGAAACGCGTCGGAGCGAGGGAGCGGAGCCGTCGGGCGACAGGGCACGAAACGTGGCGAACGTACCCCCCTTCCCCACCGGGGGCTATCTTCGGCGCCGACGCCGTTCACCCGGACACTCGCGATCCTCATGTCGCATCCGATCGACCTCTTCAGCCCTCACTTCCCCGCGGCGCGGTTGACGCGTGACCGTCCCCTCGCCGGAATGACGACGTTTCGGATCGGCGGCCCCGCCGATCTGGTGGTGCGGGTGGAGACCGCGGACGAGATGGTGACGGCGCTTCAACTCGTGCGCGAGCACGATCTCCCGCACCACCTCCTCGGTCGAGGAGCCAACGTGCTCGTGGCCGACGCGGGAGTCCGCGGCGTGGTGGTGCACAACGCGGTTCAGGGCGTGGAGTGGCTGAATGAGCACACGATTCGGGCTGGGGCGGGCGTCGAGACCTTTCCGGATCTGACCGACCTCACCGTCGCTCGAGGGCTCGGAGGGCTGCACCACTACGTCGGCATCCCCTCCACCGTCGGCGGTGCTCTCTGGCAGAACCTGCACTTCCTCTCTCCCGATCGGTCGCGCACCTGCTTCATCGAGGAGGTCGTGGCAGGCGCCGAGATCTTCACGGCCGAAGGGGAACGCCGCCGGGTGACTCCCGACTACTTCGCCTTCGGATACGACGACTCGATCCTGCACCATCGACCCGACGTCGTGCTGTCGGCCGACTTCAGGCTGGAAGCCGCACCGGTGGAGGAGCTGCGCACGGTCGTGCGCGCGAACCTCGAGTGGAGAGACGACCGGCATCCGGACCTGTGGCTGTACGGATCGGCGGGCTCCATCTTCAAGAAGATCGAGGGCATCGGGGCCGGGCGGCTGATCGACGGGTGCGGGTTGAAGGGCCGGGTCCACGGCGCCGCACAGATCTTTCACCGGCATGCCAACATCATCGTGAACCTCGGCGGCGCCGGGAGTGACGACGTGCGCTTCCTGATCGATCTGGCGCGCGAGACCGTGGCCCGCGAGACCGGCTACGAACTCGAGTCCGAAATCGGGATGCTGGGGTTCGAGAGCTCGTCCTAGGGCGCGACCAGCCGTTCGAGGCAGGTCGGGTCGATCCGGTGGCCGCCCGGGTGCTCGACGAGCTCGGGCTCGACACCCCACTCCGCGATCCGCTCCGCAGCCGCGCGATCTCCTTCCGGACTCCGGTGGCGGTCGGTGCGGCCGTGCACCGTCACGACCCGCGTCGACGTCAGCCGCGCCCGTGCCCGTGCGGGCTCGACGTCACCAGGGGGGCCCGCTCCCCACAGGACGAGCGTGTGCGGCGCGGGCCGCTGGCTGCGGACCACCCACCGGACCGCCGTGTGGACGCCCTGGGAGAAGCCGAGGACCACGAGGCGCGTCGCCGGCGAGAACCGCTCCGATTCCACTGCGGCAACGCGGTCCAGGTAGTGGACGTAGTCGGCGATGTCGTCCTCGCGCCGGTGCCGGGTCATCCACGATGCACCCACCCGATGCTCCGGGCCGTGCGGCCCGCCGTCCTCGTCGACGTAGAATCGATTGAGGGCTTCGGGGGCGACGATGCGGCGGGTGCCGTCGTCGAGCGTGGCGAAACGTCGCAGGAATCGATCCGCCAACTGCCGATAGCCGTGCAGGACGATCCAGCACTCCCGGGGAGCGGTGACCTCGGCGCCGAGCGAGACGACCCGCCCCGTGCGCTGCACCCGAAGCGACGACTCGGTCAGCCGACCCACTGCGCAGCGGTATAGATGACCGTGCCCACGTGCGCGACGGCGAAGATCCCGAGAAGAACCCGCGCCCAACGACGGTCGGCGATGCGGAACCCGTAGATCGCGAAGGCGAGGGCCGGGAGCGCCAGCCAGCCCACGACGGGCGCGAAGTGCGCCGCCACCGCCGGGACCGGGTCCAGAATCCGGCTGGGGCGATCGAGGATGCCCGCGGTCCGCAGCAGCCAGCGCACAGCCCAGGGATAGAGTGCCACGAACACGGGTGCCGCGGCGAGCGCGTTGATGAAGAACACGGCGCCCGGCCGGGTCTCCACCCACGGCGCACTCGCGGCATCGGGCAGCGACGGCGGGGGGCCGATGTCCGGGGCTACGCTCACGCTACGCCTTCCTCCCCGCCGGCTTGATCCACGGCGGCCTGGAAGACGGCGTCCAGACGCTCCAGGCGGTACACCTCGTCCTGCAGTTCGAGCAGGGACTGATGCCACATCGCGTCGATCTGTACCAGCGGAGCGAGCTGGAAGGAGAGATCGAACTCCACGTCGAACGCCGGCACTTCATCCGGTGGCTCGGGCATGGCGCTCAATACCCGGTGCAGCAGTCCGAGGGTGCGGGTACGCACCGCCAGCACGGCCTCACGCCGCGGACGGACGACGTCCTCGAACGGGGCCACATCGGCGCGGTAGAACCCGTGCACGGAGGAGTCGAGGCTCTCGTCGATCCGGAAGCGGTGCATACCCCGAACCATGATCAGCGAGCGACCGTCGTCCAACGGCTCGAATCGGTCGATGTGGGCGACGCACCCGACCCGGCCCGGCTCACCCATGAACGGTCCCCGATCGTCCGAGTCGTTGTAGATCTACCCGAACCTGCTATAACC